>JBARVM010000470.1:0-3126 GCA_049646265.1 Paracoccaceae bacterium | reverse complement strand
GAGCCCGACCGCCTCGACCGGCTCGACGGCAAAGGGCAGGGCCGCACCAAGCATGCGCATCATCGTGCGGTTATGCCGACCGCCGCCCGCCACGAGCATCCGCGAGGGGAGCGAGGGGAAATGGTCGGCCCCCTGCACGACCGCCGCCACCGTTGCTGCGGTCAGCGTCGCCGCCGCATCGGCATCGCCCAAATCCGCAACCCAATCGCAAAGGTCATGAAAATCGTTTCTGTCCAGTGATTTGGGTGGCATTTTCAAGAAATACCCCTGCGCGAGAAACCGGTCGATCACCGCGCGGTTGACCGTACCTTCGGCGGCCAGTGCCCCCGCCTCATCCCGCGCCAGACCGCGCCGTTGAAAGACCAGATCGTTGAGGGGGGCATTGGCAGGCCCCGTGTCAAACGCTAGGCAAGATCCCGCATCCTCTGGATGGGCCTGAAAGGGATCGACCCAGGTGACATTGCCAACCCCGCCAAGGTTGAGAAAGACCAGTGGCGCCTCGGCCCCGATATGACGGGCCAGCGCATGATGAAAGAACGGCGCCAGCGGCGCGCCCTGCCCGCCCATCCGCACATCGGCGCTACGGAAATCCCAGACGACAGGCACGCCCAGCGCCTCGGCCAACAGCGCGCCATTGCCCGCCTGATGGGTGCCCGCCCCGCCCGGATCATGCGCCAGCGTCTGGCCGTGAAAGCCGATAAGATCCATGCCGCTGAAACCGGCGAAAAGTTCGGCATGGGCCAGTTCGACCAGTTCCGCCGCCTCTGCCACCCCCGGCTCCCCCGGCCATTTGCCAAGTGCTGCGCGCAACAGGTCCTGTTCGGCCGCACTATAGGGCCGATAGGCATGGCGGCCAAACTCCTCCACCGTGATCCCATCGGTCCGCACCAGCGCCGCATCCACCCCGTCAAGCGAGGTGCCCGACATCGCCCCCAGCACCCAAAGCATTCGCCCCTTCAACATCCCTTCCCCTCTGGTGCTGTCACCGATATATGCGGTTGCGGAACAGAATGGACGATCCCCGCATGACCTACCACCCGAAATCCGATTTCCTGCACGTAATGATGTCCCGAGGCTTTCTGGCCGACTGCACCGATTATCAGGGGCTGGACGAGGCTTTGGTCAAGGGTGTCGTGCCGGCCTATATCGGATTTGATGCAACGGCGAAATCGCTGCATGTCGGATCGCTGATCCAGATCATGATGCTGCGCTGGCTGCAAACGACCGGCCACAAGCCGATTGTCCTGATGGGGGGCGGCACCACCAAGGTCGGCGATCCATCCTTTCGCGCCGATGAACGGCCACTGCTGACCCCCGCGCAGATCGACGACAATATCGCCGGTATCCGTCAGGTCTTTGCCAGCTATGTCCAGTTCGGCGATGCGCCTGGCGATGCGATCATGGTCAATAATGCCGAATGGCTCGATGGGCTCAACTACCTCGATTTCCTGCGCGATATCGGGCGGCATTTCTCGGTCAACCGGATGTTGTCCTTTGAATCCGTGAAATCGCGGCTGGATCGGGAACAGTCGCTCAGCTTTCTCGAATTCAACTACATGATCCTGCAAGCCTATGACTTTCTGGAACTGAACCGCCGCTATGGCTGCCTGTTGCAGATGGGCGGATCGGATCAATGGGGCAATATCGTCAACGGTATCGACCTGACGCGCCGCGTGCTGGACAATGAGATTTACGGGCTGACCTCGCCGCGTCTGACCACTTCGGATGGCAAGAAGATGGGCAAGAGCCTTTCGGGCGCCATCTGGCTGAACCCCGACATGCTTTCACCCTATGAGTTCTGGCAATTCTGGCGCAATACGACCGATGCGGATGTGGGCCGGTTCCTGAAGCTCTATACCGAACTGCCGTTGGAGGACTGCACCCGCCTAGGCGCCCTTGCGGGGTCGGAAATCAATGAGGCCAAGATCATTCTGGCCAATGAGGTGACCGCACTGGCCCATGGGGCAGAGGCAGCCCGCGCCGCAGAGGCAACGGCGCGCGAGGTCTTTGAAAAGGGCGGTGTGGGTGACGATCTGCCCACGCTGCGGGTCAGCCATGCCGAGGCGGCAGAAGGTTTGGGGATCGTGCAGCTTCTGGTTCGTGCCGGGCTGGCCGGTTCGGGCAAGGATGCCAAGCGGCTTATTCAGGAAGGCGGGGCGCGGCTGAACGATCAGCCTGTGACCGATGCGGGCCTGCGGCTTTCGGCGGCCGACATGGCAGAGCCGGTCAAGCTGACCGTCGGCAAGAAGCGCCATGCGCTGGTCATGCTGGAAGAAGCGCCTTAACGTTTCCCATCAAACCATTGAATTTTTTCTGAAAAACACCCGCAACGCCTTAGTGAAACGCGCAGTGGCTGCGGGGATAGAACCAGCCCCTATGAAAGGGCTGGCAGCCCATCATTCCTCGACAAGTACGGTGTTCATCACATCCGCTGGAGCCGCGACCGCGCCGCTGCCCGCCTCGCCCCGCTTGATCTGGTCCACGATCTCCATCCCGCTGACCACATGGCCCACCACGGTATATTGACCGTTTAGGAAATGGCCTTCCTTGAACATGATGAAGAACTGCGAATTGCCGCTGTCTGGGTCGGTGGAACGGGCCATGCCGACAATGCCGCGATCAAAGGCGATATCGGAAAATTCCGCAGGCAGGTCCGGCAGGTCAGAGGCGCCGGTGCCGACGCGCGACATGTCCTGATCGGGGCGGCCAAACTCCACATCGCCGGTCTGGGCCATGAACCCTTCGATCACCCGGTGAAAGGCCACGCCGTTATAGGCGCCCCTGTTGGCCAGCGCCACGATCTGCTCGACATGTTTCGGCGCTACCTCCGGCATCAGGTCGATGACCACCGTGCCATTGGCCTCCCCCTTCACCTCAATCACCAGGTTCGGGCCCGGTCCATCCTCATCCGAATAGGCGACAGTACTTAGCTGCCCCTTCAGCGCGGTCGCGGCAATCACCGCCAGGCCGACTGCGACCGCCCCGGTAATGAAGATCCGGTTTTCACGCATCGCTGGCCACCTTGACCGAGATCATGCGGTCGGGGTTCATCGGCGGCTCTCCCCGCGCGATCTTGTCGACATGTTCCATCCCCGAAATCACCCGCCCATAGACGGTATATTGACC
>JBARVM010000469.1:0-12597 GCA_049646265.1 Paracoccaceae bacterium | reverse complement strand
CCTCCATCGCGAAACGGTCGATGGCATATTCGAACTTCTCGGGCGCGTAATTGTAGAAATGGCCAAAGCCGCCGCCAAGGTAGGGGGCGCTGCCCATCTGCCAGAAAAGCCAATTCAGACATTCGGTGCGCCCTGCCAGATCGGCTGGCAGGAAGGCGCCGAATTTCTCGGCGAGATATAGAAGGATGGAACCAGATTCGAAGACCCGTATCTCTGTGTTGCCGGAACGGTCGAGCAGGGCGGGGATCTTCGAATTGGGGTTCAGCGCCACAAAACCGCTGCTGAACTGGTCCCCGGCGCTGATATCGATGGGCCATGCATCATATTCCGCGCCCGTGTGACCGGCTGCCAACAGCTCTTCCAGCATCACCGTCACCTTGACGCCATTGGGCGTGGCAAGGGAGTGAAGCTGCAAGGGATGTTTGCCGACCGGTAATTCCTTGTCATGGGTGGGGCCTGCGATGGGGCGGTTGATACTGGCAAAGCTGCCGCCGCTTGGCTTTTGCCATGTCCAGACTTTGGGGGGGGTATAGGTCATTCGATATCCATAAGGTAACGGTTTGCAGGGTCAGGCTAGCGCTGCGCGCTGGCGCAGAACAGTCAGAAAACTGTGATGCGGCTGCGCCCGCTATGTGCGCGAACGCACAGAAAAAAGCGCTGGCTTTCAGCGGGCAGCGTGGGCCGTGGGGTTAAAGTGCGCCCTGTTTTTGCAGCCAGCCGGTTACCGCATCGCGTACATTGTCGGCACCGCCCTTGCGGGTCTTGTCGATCACCTGCCGCAGGGCTGCCAGATTGATCTGGCGGATCAGGTATTTCACCGGCCCGATCGAAGGCGCGCGCATCGACAGGGTTCGGATACCCATGGCGGCAAGGCAGGCTGCCTCTATCGGGCGCCCGGCATCCTCGCCGCAGTAAGACAGATGGGCGTGCCCCGCGCTGCAGCGCGCGACGATCTCTTCAAGAAAGGCCAGAAAGCTGCTGTTGAGCATGTCATAGCGTTTGCGGACCTGCTCATTTTCGCGGTCGGCGGCAAAGAAGAACTGTTTCAGGTCATTGCCGCCGATGGAGATGAAGTCAGCCATCTCGAAAAAGGCCTTTGGCGCAAAGGCCAAAGACGGCGTTTCCAGCATGGCGCCGATTTCCAGCTTGCTGGGTACCGGATGACCAAGGCGGCGTTCATGTTCGACATCGGCCAGCACGCGGTTGCGCGCCTCGCGGAACTCCTGAAATTCGGTGACAAATGGGAACATGATCGACATGGGGCCGCCGTTGGCCGCGCGCAGCAAGGACTGGACCTGCATGCGCAGGATGCCGGGCTTGTCGAGCCCGACGCGGATGGCGCGCCAGCCCATGGCGGGGTTCGGCTCTTCGGGCCGTTTCATATAGGGCAGAACCTTGTCCGAGCCGATGTCGAGCGTGCGAAAGACGATACGCTTGCCATGTGCCGCGTCGATGACCCGGGCGTAGATCGCCGTCAGCTCGCTGCGCTTGGGCACATTGCTGCGGATCAGAAATTGCAGTTCGGTGCGAAACAGCCCGACCGCCTCGGCCCCCGATCCGTCCAGCGATGGCAGATCCGCCATGACGCCAGCGTTCATATGAAGGTTGATCTTGACGCCGGCCCGGTCGATGGCGGGCAGATCACGCACATCGGCATATTTCAGCTGTGCCTGCGCCTGCAGGGCGATCTTGTCGCGAAAGGCGTTGGCGATTTCATCCTTGGGGCGCAGATGCACAAGCCCCTGATCGCCGTCAACAAGGATCAGGTCGCCGCCCACCGCCTCTGTGGTGATCTTCTCGGCATGGATGACGAGTGGAACGCCCAGCGCCCGCGCCACGATGGCGGCATGGGACCCGACGGAGCCTTCCTCCAGCACCACGCCCTTGAGGCGGCGGCCATAGTCCAGAAGTTCTGCAGGACCGATATTGCGGGCGACAAGAACGCAATTGCCGCGCATTTGCTCGGCCGAGGAATTGCCTTGCCCCGTCAGGATCCGCAAAAGACGGTTGGAAAGGTCATCGAGATCATGCAGCCGGTCGCGCAGATAGGGGTCAGGCACGGTTTCAAGCCGCGCCCTGGCTGAAGATTGTTCCTTTTCCACCGCCGCCTCTGCCGAGAGGCCCCGCGCGATGTCCTCTTGCATGCGGCTGATCCAGCCGCGTGAATTGGCGAACATCTTGTAGGCTTCCATCACCGCCAACTGGTCAGAGGTGGTATGTTCCTGATCGGCCAGGATCTGATCGACATAGCTGCGCAGCTCATCGACCGCCGCCTGCAGCCGTTCGGTTTCCTTGACCGGATCATCGGCGACAAGGTTGGTGATCGCGACGCGCGGCTCATGCAGCCAGACCCGACCAATGGCCAGACCTTCCTGCCCCGTGCCGCCACGAAAGGTCAGCGCATCCTTGTGCGGGGCCGCCAGCGCCTCTCCCTCGCCGACAAAGGCGCCAAGCTCGCTCATCTCGGCCAGAACCATGGCCACCACTTCCAGCGCGTAGATCTCATCCTCGTCGGACATGCGTGCGGCGCGGCGGCTGATCACCAGAACGCCGAGCTTTTCACCCAGCCGCTGGATCGGCACGCCGAGAAAGCCGGAATAGATCTCTTCGCCAGTTTCCGGACGGTAGATAAAGCCCTTTTCGGCCTGGGCATTGGCGGTGTTGATCGGGGTCGATGTCTTGGCGACCCGGCCGATCAACCCTTCGCCTAGCCGCAATCTTGTCTGGTGCACGGCCTCGGCGCGCAGGCCCTTTGTCGCGCAAAGTTCCAGCGTATCTTCATCGCGAAAGAGGTAGATGGAGCAGACCTCGGCGCCCATCGATTCCGAGATGAGCGTGACAACCCTGTTCAGACGTTCCTGGCCTTCGCCCGGCTCGGCAAGCATGTCGCGCAACTGGCGCAACAACTTGCGACTTTGACTCTCGGTCTGCGCGGTCATGTCACTCCATTCAGGCCGGCTCAGCTCTGGCTTTCCAGTTCGAATGCATCATGAAGGGCCTGAACCGCCAATTCCATATATTTCCGGTCGATCAGCACAGAAATCTTGATTTCCGAGGTGCCGATCACCTTGATATTGACGTTTTCCCGGGCCAACGACGAAAACATCTTGGCGGCGACGCCTGCATGGCTGCGCATGCCGATGCCGACGACGGAAACTTTGGCGACATCGGTGTCGACGACCAGATCCTCGTAGGAAATGTCACCCTTGGCGCGGGCCTCTTCCAGGGTCTTTCTGGCGCGGGCAACCTGATTGGTCGGGCAGGAAAAGGTCATGTCCGTCACGTCCTTGGGCTGGCCGTCCACGGTTTTTTCCGAGATATTCTGGACGATCATATCCACATTGATCCCCGCATCGGCGAGGGGGCCGAAGATAGCGGCGGCGATGCCGGGCCGGTCCTCGACGGTGACCAGGGTGACTTTCGCCTCGTCGCGGGAATAGGCGACGCCAGAGACAACTTTCGATTCCATGATTTCTTCCTCGTCGCAGACCAGGGTTCCAGAATTTTCGTCCGTATCCTCGAAGGAGGACAGGACCCGCAGCCGCACCTTGTAGCGCATGGCGAGTTCGACCGAACGGGTCTGCAGGACCTTGGCACCCAGAGAGGCCAGTTCCAGCATTTCCTCGTACGCGATCTTGTCAAGCTTGCGGGCCTTGGAGGTGATGCGCGGGTCGGTGGTATAGACCCCGTCGACATCGGTGTAGATATCGCACCGTTCCGCGCCAAAGGCGGCGGCAAAGGCGACAGCCGTCGTGTCGGAGCCGCCGCGGCCAAGCGTGGTGATGCGGCCTTCAGGGCTGACCCCCTGAAAGCCGGCGATGACCGCCACCTTGAAACCTTCGGCGAATTTCGCATCGAGATTTTCGCGCGGGATATCGACGAAGCGCGCCGCCGAATGGGCGCTGGTGGTCTGGATCGGCACTTGCCAACCCTGCCAGCTACGGGCGGGCACATCCATTTCCTGCAAGGTCAGTGCCATGAGCCCGGCAGTGACATTTTCGCCCGATGAGACGACCGCATCATATTCGCGCGCGTCAAACAAGGGAGAGGTCTTTTCGACCCAGCCAACCAGTTCGTTGGTTTTGCCGGACATGGCGCTGACGATGACAATCACATCGTAGCCGCGTTCGACCTCGCGTTTGACCTTGGCAGCCGCGTTAGCGATCCGCTCCAGGTCGGCCACCGAGGTGCCGCCAAATTTCATGACAAGAAGTGGCACGGTTCCGCCCCCTATCCGCACAGGTCAAGACCGGCGCTTCATATGTGGGCCGGGGCTGAAGGGCAAGGGGGGTTGGTGGCCGTATTACCCGTCGGCCAAAGGTGGATCGTCGGCCACGAGGCAGCAATGGCTGATACGCCAGCCATCGGCCTCGCGCCGCAGAATACCTAGTGATTTTCCGTCGCCTGTCATGTCACCTTCGGAAAAGGATACGAGACACCAGCCGGTGTTGCCCTCGCAGCCCGCCTCGATCACCGTCAGGGTCTTGCTGCTGCCGCCATCTCCGGTCCAGTCACGATGCAATGCCTCTATCTCGGCGCGCCCGCGTGCTTCCGATGCGTAGGGCGACAGAAGTCGGGCGTCCTTGGTAAAGCAGTCCGCGCAGCCGGCGGCGTCTCCGGCGCGATAGGCCGATGCCATGCGGGCAAAGAGGGCCTGCGCCTCGTCCTGAAAAGCCATGCGTCGCTATCCTTTGCGGTGGGGTTCAGAACGGTATAGCACTGCCTGCATAATCCTCAAAACAGCCGCTGGTTTCCAGGCTGAGCGCATCGAACCGGGACATGAGGCCGCTGGCGGAGGTCTGCATGTCGATGTCAGCACCCGCGCCGCCCATGTCCGTGCGGACCCAGCCGGGATGGTAGATGCCGACAGCGATCCCCTCGGCCCGAAGGTCGGCAGCAAGGTTGCGACCGAGGTTCGTCGCCGCCGCCTTTGACGCGCGATAGATATAGCTGCCGCCGGGGGCGCGGCCACTGGACCCCATCCGGGAAGAGATGACTGCGATCTTTGGCGATGCTGCCCGCCGCAGGGCTGGCAAAAAGGCCTGAACAGTCAGGAAAAGGCCCGTGACATTGACTGCAAGGCATTCGGCCCAGAATTGCGCCGGATAATCCGCGTCAATATCCGCATCGCCACCTTCAAGATAGACCCCGGCATTGCAGACCAGAAGGTCCAAGGGCTTTGCCCCATAGGCTTTGGCCGCTCTGCGCGCGGCATCAGGCGCCATCAGATCCATGGTGAGCCAGCCCGCGGCTTCGTTGGTGTCACGCCGGGTTCCGGTAACGCTGTGCCCCGCCACCTGATAGGCTTCGAGAAGGGCAAGGCCGATGCCGCGATTTGCGCCGCTGATCAGAATATTCATTGCTACCATCTGGCTAAAGAAACATTGCTGCGCCGAATCGCCATGACCCGGCGATCCATCACCTTACGCCAAAGGGGTGGCACCAGCGCAATGGTGGCCATCACCGGTAGCGAGGCGGGCAAAAGCGGCGCAGCGCCGTCGGGCGAAAGGGCGAGCGTGCCAAAGGGTTTGGCCGGATGGGCATGGTGATCGGCATGGCGTGGTGCATGCAGCAGCATCATGCCGGAAAAAAGGTCAGGCGCGTCCCAGCTATGTTCCGGCCCGAAAGGCTCGTAACTGTCGATGCCGGTCTTTTGCCGTTCCAGCCCGTAATGCTGCACATAGTCGCAGAGCAATAGCTGGATATGGCTGTGAGCGGCCAACAGCATGAAGACCAGGAAGGCGTCAAACCCGAACCCGAGGAGAACCAACACCAGCATTGCGGCCGAGCCGGCCAGATAGACCGAATAGGGATGCAGGCTATGTGCCTTGTCGGCCTGTCTTTGGCGTAGGGAGTTCTCCATCTCGTATCCCGCCAGAAATTCACCCGGCCAGGCGCGCTGCAGAAAACTCCAGAAACTTTCGCCAAGGCGGGCGCTGTTGGGGTCTTCCTCCGTCGCGACAAAGCGGTGATGAATCAGCCGGTGGGCAGAGGCATGGTGCCCATAAAGAAGCGAGGCATAGACCGCCACGCCCAAGGCATTGGACCAGCGCCCGGGCCTGTGGATCAGCTCATGTGCGGCGGCAAAGGCCACCTGACCAAACCAGAGACCAAGGCCAAGGAAACAGGCAAGCCAGGCCCAAAGCCCAAGCCCGGTGCCGCCGGAAAGGGCAAATAGCGCAAAGAAGAGCAGGAAGAAATGCAGGACCGCAATCAGATGCGGCAGGCGGGAGTCTGCGGCGGGGCTCTTGACTGCCGCCGCGTCGGGCGCGGGGACGAGCCGACGTGCCAGCCGGTCAGCGAGGAACAGAAACAGCGTGATCCACAAAAGCCCCAACAGCGCCCAAACCCCGCCAAGCGCCGCGCCGAGCGCCAGGAACACAGCGGGCGACAGGCTGGCAAGGGCAAAGCGCCCCTCGGGCCCGCTGAGGGCGGCACGTAGTGCTGTCGCGCCCTTGCGGGCATGGCTGCGAAGGTAGTGGACAAGGTGGGCGGTCGGGGTGGTTGTCATGATCTCTCAGCCCTTTGGCGTTGCGGAAACACGGGCCGTCACTTCCCCCCAATGCCGTGACGCAAGGGAATAGTTGCCTGATCTTGCCGATTTTCTCAAGCTCGGTGTGGCGCGGCCCTGCAACTGGATGCATCCATGGAACTTTTCGACCATCTGATCTTTCGCGTGGGATTTTGCCTCGCGGTCCTTTACGGGCTTTGGGGCGTGGCGCGGCCGCCGGGGTGGGGGCGCAGCATCCTGAAAACCGGCTCGGTCCTTTGTCTTGCGCTGGTGGGTTGGCTTTTGCAGGCCCCGGGGCTTTTGGTCCTTGGCTGCGCCCTGGGTGCTGTCGGCGATTTTTGCCTGTCGCGGCCTGCACGGCACTGGTTTCTGGCCGGGATGGCGGCCTTTGCCATCGGGCATCTGGCCTATGGGTTGCATTTTCTGCTGCTCGGCGGGGCGCTGCCGGGGCTATTGCCTGCCCTCATGGTGCTGGCGCTGGCCCTGTCGACCGAACTCTGGCTTGCACCCCATACCGGTGCCTTGCGCTGGCCGGTGCGGGCCTATGTGTTGGTCATCGGCCTGATGGCGCTAGCCGCGCTGGGCTTGCCCGCCGACCATCGGCTGGCGCTGGTCGGGGCAGCGCTGTTCTTGCTGTCGGACATCCTTTTGGCGATCGATCTTTTCCGTTTGCCGGACCCGGGCGGCAGGCCGGATAGCCGCAGGCGCTTGCTGCAGGGCGGCCTTTGGGGCTGCTATTGGGTCGGGCAGGCGCTGATCCTTGCCGGGGGCTGACCCGGCCAGCCCTTGGGGTCAGGCACTTCCATCCCGGCTGCAAACTGATTAGGTGAGGTGAGGAATGCGGCAAAAGGGCGGGCAATGTCTTTTTTCAACAAGCTGAAAGAGCGGCTGTTCAAGTCTTCGTCGAAACTGGACGAGGGGCTTTCCGCCATCGTGGCCGAAGCGCCAGAGCCGGAAGTGGTGGAAGATGTGGCAGCGGCCGAGCCTGTCGCAGAAGCGCCCGTGGTGACCGAAGCGGCAGAGATCGAACCCCCGACACCTCTGCCATTGGCGCCCGAACCTGCAGAGCCCGCACCACCGGCGCCTGCGCCGATTGTCCCGGAGCCGGCCCCGGCGGCGCCGGTCAAACCTGAACCAAAAAAACCAGAACCGGAAAAACCTGCGCCTATCACGGTCGCGCCGTCAAAGACTGCGCCCGCCGAACCGGCACCAGCCCCGGTAGCCAAAGCGGCAGCGGAGCCTGTGGCCGCCCCTGCACGCCCGGGCCTGATCGGGCGGCTTTTTGGCGGTGGCAAGGCTGTGGACGAACCGCGCCGCGTTCTTGATGACGCCATGCTGGAAAGCCTGGAAGAGGTGTTGATACAGTCCGACATGGGGGTGGATACCGCGCTGCGGGTCACGGCCAATCTGGCCGAGGGGCGCATGGGCCGCCGCCTGTCGGTTACCGAGATCAAGGAAATACTGGCCGCTGAGATTGCCCGCATCATGGGCCCCGTCGCCCGCCCCATGCCGCTTTACGCAAAGCGGCCGCAGGTGGTGCTGGTGGTCGGTGTCAACGGCTCTGGCAAGACCACCACGATCGGTAAGCTTGCCAGCCAGTTTCGCGCGGCGGGCAAGTCGGTGGTGATCGCGGCGGGCGATACGTTCCGCGCCGCCGCGGTGGAACAGTTGCAGGTCTGGGGCACGCGCGCAGGCGTGCCGGTCCTGACCGCGCCCGAAGGGTCCGACCCTGCCTCTCTTGCATTTGACGCGATGGTCAAGGCGGAGGCGGATGGGGCTGATCTTTTGATGATCGACACGGCAGGGCGGCTGCAGAACCGTCAGGATCTGATGGAAGAGCTGGCGAAGATCGTCCGGGTCATCCGCAAGAAAGACCCGCAAGCGCCGCATAACACGCTGCTTGTCCTTGATGCGACGACCGGCCAGAACGCCCTTAGTCAGGTGGAGACTTTCCGCAAGCTGGCCGATGTGTCGGGCCTGATCATGACCAAGCTCGACGGGACGGCCAAGGGCGGTGTGCTGGTGGCGCTGGCCGACCGGTTCGGCCTGCCGATCCATGCCATAGGCGTTGGTGAGCAGATCGACGATCTCGATGCGTTCGACCCCGAGGAATTCGCCCGCGCGCTGGTCGGGCTGGAAGGCGGCGGCGCAAAGTGACCCCGCAGCGATGAGCGCCTGGCTGGCGCAATACGACGGGACAGAGGCGGGCCACCATCTGGCGCTGGGTCTGGCCCTGATGGCCGCCGTCCTGCATGCGTTTTTCGGAGCCTTGCAAAAGGGTCGCCATGATCCCTGGCTGTCGCGGGCGGCGATTGACGCCTCTTACGCCGTGATTGCCGCACCTTTCGCGCTTTTTGTCGTGCCGTGGCCCGAGGCGCATATGTGGCCGATCTTTGCCGGGGCCTTTGTCATCCATGCGTTCTACAAATGGGCGCAGGCGATGAGCTATGAGCGGGGCGCCTATACGGTTGTCTATCCGGTGGTGCGCGGCACCGCGCCGCTATTCGCGGTGATCGGCGCCAGCTTGTTTTTGGCCGAACCCTTTACGAAAGGGCAATGGCTGGGGCTTTTCTGCCTCTCGTCGGGGATTTTCGGGCTGGCGCTTTACAACTGGCGCACGGTGACGCTTGGGCGCGACAGATTGCGCCCGGCGCTTCTTTTTGCGCTGCTGACCGGGCTGACGGTGGCCAGCTATACCACCTATGACGCCTGGGGAATTCGGGCCACGGCGAACCCTTTTACCTTCATCGCCTGGTTCTTCCTTATCGACGGGCTGGCCATGCCGGTCTATACCTTTGGCCGGTGGCGGCATCTGGCGCGGGATGAGATCGCGCCTTTGGCCCGGCGCGGGTTCATCGGGGCCTTTGCGGCCTTTTTCAGTTTCGGGGCGATCTTGTTGGCAACGCGGATAGACACGGTGGGGCAGGCAGCGGTGCTGCGCGAAACCTCGGTGGTCTTTGCTGCGTTGATCGGCTGGTGGATGCTGGGTGACAGGGTCGGTTTCAGGCGCTTTGCGCTGATGGTGTTGATCGCGGCAGGCGCGGTAATTGTGGAAATGGCGGGGTAGGCCCTATGGCAGGTAAGAAGATCAATCCTTGGCTGAAACTGGTGCTGGAGCTGGGCCCGGTTCTGGCCTTTTTTGTCGCCTTCGGGCGTTTCAAGGATGTGAAGGTCGAGGTGGGGGGCGCTGAATACGGTGGCTTCATTCTGGCCACTGCGACCTTTGTGCCGCTCTTGATCCTCTCGACGCTGGTGCTCTGGTGGCTCACTGGGCGGCTTTCGCCAATGCAACTGGCGACGCTGGTTCTGGTGCTGGTTTTCGGCGGGCTTTCGGTCTGGTTCAATGATCCGCGCTTTTTCAAGATCAAGCCGACGATGATCTATCTTCTTTTCGCGGGCATTCTTGGCTTTGGGCTTTTGCGCGGGCGTTCTTATCTGAAACTGGTGATGGAAGAAGCGATGCCGCTGCAAGAGGAAGGCTGGATGGCGCTGACCCGGCGGCTGACATTCTTCTTTGCATCCCTTGCCGTCTTGAACGAGGTGATCTGGCGCAGCATGTCCGATCAGGCTTGGGTGAATTTCAAGACCTTTGGCCTGCCCGCCGCGCTTTTTCTGTTTTTCATGGCGCAGGGCGGATTGCTGAAAAAATACGGGACCGAGGATGACAAGGGCTGACGGGTCGTGGCCTTCGTCATCGCAGGCTGCCGCCCCGCAATCTCCCCGTTGACCGGCCAAGGTTCCGGCGCTAAGAAGGCCGCCGTGGCGATTTGTCGACCAGATTGCGGGCCACGTTAAACAATCCGCTAAAAGGGTCGGTGGCGTAGCCCCCGCACCTTTAAGGTCGGGGGTTTTTTGTTGCCGGAGGAACGGGCAATGGCGGAATGGAAGACGCGGACGAAACTTGTTCATGCCGGCAGTCGTCGCAGCCAGTATGGCGAGATGTCAGAGGCGATCTATCTGACGCAGGGCTTTGTCTATGAGACAGCCGAGGCGGCAGAGGCTCGTTTCATCGAAACCGGACCCGACGAATTTATCTATGGCCGTTATGGCAACCCCACCGTGCGCATGTTCGAAGAACGCATGGCCGCGATCGAGGGGACAGAGGATGCCTTTGCCACCGCAAGCGGCATGGCGGCCGTCAATGCGGCGCTGACCTCATTGGTCAAGGCGGGCGATCATGTGGTGGCGGCGCGGGCGCTCTTTGGTTCCTGCCTTTATGTGTTGGAGCTTTTGGCGCGCTTCGGGGTAGAGGTGACGTTTGTCGATGGCACGGATCTGGATCAGTGGCAGGCGGCGGTTCGCCCAGGCACCAAGGCGGTCTTTCTGGAAAGCGTGTCGAACCCGACGCTGGAGGTGATCGACCTTGCCGGTGTGGCGCGGATTGCCCACGCCGTGGGGGCCCTGGTGGTGGTGGACAATGTCTTTGCCACCCCGACCTTTTCCAAGGCCGTGGCGCTTGGCGTCGATATCGTCGTCTATTCCGCCACCAAACATATCGACGGGTCGGGCCGCTGCCTTGCCGGGGTGGTTTGTGGCAGCCGCGACTATATCCGCAAGGTGTTGGAGCCCTATATCAAACATACAGGTGCAGCGCTCAGCCCCTTCAACGCCTGGGTGATGCTGAAGGGGATGGAGACGATGGACCTGCGGGTGCGCCAACAGGCCGCTACGGCGCTGGCCACGGCAAAGGCACTTCAGGGGCATGCGAACCTGGCCCGGGTGATCTATCCGGGGCTGGAGGATCACCCCCATCACGGGCTGGCCATGGCGCAGATGGGTTCGGGTGGCACGGTCGTGTCGCTGGAGATCAAGGGTGGGCAGGCGGCGGCCTTCCGTTTCCTCAATGCTTTGGAAATCATCAAGATTTCCAATAATCTTGGCGATGCGAAATCGATCATCACCCATCCGGCGACCACAACCCACCAAAGATTGTCCGAAGAGCAGCGGCAAGAGCTGGGCATCACCCGTGGCCTTGTGCGCCTTTCTCTGGGGATAGAGGATGCGGGCGATCTTCTGGCCGATCTGCAGAATGCGCTGGCTTGCGTCTGATGTCGCGATTGTCATCCAGATGACCGGCAAAGGTTGGACAGTGACGCTGCTTTGCCGCATAATGAGCCTTCGGGACCTTTCCCTGGCAGGAGTGCGGCCATGAATTTCGTCGGTGAGATAGACCGGGAGCCGGGCCGCGACGAGGCGGAAGAGGCGCTGGAAACTTTGCGCCGTTGGGCGGCCAAGGCCGATCCGAGCGAGGTGGCGCGGCTTGATCCCGCCATTGCCCGGCTGTTGCCGGGCCGGGTGGTCGGCAATTATCCGGACCTTTCGCGCAATTACCCAGAGGATTTTCGCCCGGACGCGGCCTATCGCGCCACAATGCCCGATCTGCAAAACGGCCCGTCAAGCCTTATCGTGGGGGCCAAGGCGCAGATCCAGCATGTGGGTATTTCGAACTTTCGCCTGCCGATCCGTTTTCATACGCGCGATGGCGGCGACCTGACGCTTGAAACCTCTGTCACGGGCACTGTTTCGCTGGTCGAGGACAAGAAGGGCATCAATATGAGCCGCATCATGCGCTCCTTTTATGCCCATGCCGAACGGACCTTTTCTTTTGATGTGATGGCCAGGACGCTCGATGACTACAAGGCCGATCACGACAGTCTGGATGCACGGCTGCAGATGCGCTTTTCCTTCCCGGCAAAGGTCGAAAGCCTGCGGTCTGGCCTGACCGGCTGGCAATATTACGACATCGCGCTGGAACTGGCGGAAACCGCCGGCGTGCAGAAACGCATCATCCATCTCGACTATGTCTATTCATCAACCTGCCCCTGTTCGCTGGAACTGTCCGAACATGCCCGGCAGGCGCGGGGCCAGCTGGCTACCCCGCATTCGCAACGTTCGATTGCGCGGATATCGGCGGTGGAATCAGGCAGCCGGCGGCTTTGGTACGAGGATCTGATCGATTTGGCCCGTCTGGCCGTGCCGACCGAGACGCAGGTGATGGTCAAGCGCGAGGATGAGCAGGCATTTGCCGAACTGAACGCCGCCAATCCGATTTTTGTCGAGGATGCGGCGCGGTCTTTTGCAGAACG
>JBARVM010000468.1:0-2545 GCA_049646265.1 Paracoccaceae bacterium | reverse complement strand
CCCCCGGCCGTACCTCAAAGGGACGAACAAATGCTGATCCGTGAATGCCCCTACTGCGGCGTCAAAGCCGATGAAACCGAGCTTGCCCCCGGCGGCGAGGCGCATCTGAAGCGTTTCGGCCCCGGCTCGACCGATGCGGAGTTCGACGGCTATATGTTCAGCCGCAAGAACCCCAAGGGCGTGCACTTTGAGCGCTGGCGTCATGCCTATGGCTGCGGCAAATGGTTCCTTGCCGCCCGCTGCACCGCCACGCTCGAGGTCTTTGGCACCTATCCAGCCCAGACCAGCGCGCCACCTGCCGATCTGATCGCCAAGATCAAAGTGAAACGCCCCACCTGGGAGGGCTATGAATGAGCACCCGTTTGCAAAAGGGCGGCCGCCTGATTGACCGCACCAAACCTCTGAGCTTCACCTTCAATGGCCGCCGCCTGAGCGGTTATGCCGGTGATACGCTGGCTTCGGCCCTTCTTGGCGCCGATCAGATGCTGCTTGGCCGTTCCTTCAAATATCACCGGCCGCGCGGGCTTGTCGCCTCTGGCGCTGAAGAGCCGAACGCGCTGGTGGGTCTCGGCTCCGGCACGCGATTTGAACCGAACCAGCGCGTCACCACGACCGAACTTTTTGACGGTGCTGAAACCAGCAGCCAGAACCACTGGCCAAGCCTCGAATTTGACGTGGGCGCCATCAATAACGCCTTCGCCCGTTTCCTGCCGGCCGGCTTTTACTACAAGACCTTCATGTTCCCGCGCTTTGCCTGGAAACATCTGTTTGAGCCGGTCATCCGCCGCTCTGCCGGTCTTGGCAAGGTGCCGACGCAGGGCGACGCGGATCGTTATGAATATGCCTATGCTTTTGCTGATCTGGTGATCGTCGGCGGCGGCGTCGCGGGGCTTTTTGCCGCTCTGAAGGCGGGGCGCGACGGCAAAAGGGTGATCCTGATCGAACAAAACGCCCATTGGGGTGGCCGGGCACCGGTAGACGGGGGCGAGATCGGCGGAAAACCGGTCACGGAGTGGATTGAAAATACCCTCCAAGCGCTTGAAAAGATGGAAAACGTGACGCTTAGAAACCGCACGATGGCCTCTGGTCTTTATGACCATGGCTATTTGCTTGCGGCGGAAAAGGTCGCCGACCATACGCCCGGCGACGGTCGTCCGCGCCACCGGCTCTGGCGTATTCGCGCCGGCCATGTGGTTACCGCCACTGGGGCGATCGAACGGCCGCTTTCCTTTGCTGGCAACGATATTCCTGGCGTCATGCTCGCCTCTGCCGTGCGTGACTATGTTTGCAATTGGGCGATCAGCCCGGGTGACCGGACCGTTGTCTTCACCAATAATGACTACGCCTATCGCACGGCGCTGGCCCTGGCGGACGCCGGATTGGTGGTCGCGGCGATCGTCGATGCCCGCAGCGAAGTCACCGGCGCGTTGCCAGAGGCGGCGCGCGCCCGGGGTATCCGGGTTCTAGAAGGGCGCGGCATTGCGAAAGTAAAGGGAAACAAACGGGTTACCGGCGTTTCCATATGTATTCAGGCGGGCGAGGGCGCCGAGCTGGAAAGCATCGACTGCGATGCGGTCGCCATGTCCGGCGGCTGGTCGCCGGTGGTGCATCTCTGGTCCCATTGCGGCGGCAAGCTCATCTGGGATGAAACGCGGGCCATGTTCCGCCCCGATCCGGAAAAACCGGCGACCGGTGCCGATGGTGCGGCGATGGTCACCGCCATCGGTTCGGCCAACGGCGCCCTGACGCTGCAAGAAGTTCTGGCCGACAGTGCCAAAGCCATGGGCGGCAAGGCCCCGGCGACCACCGCGCCGGCAGAGGCGGCGCTGGAGCCGGTCTGGATCATGCCGCAGGGCGCAGGCCCGGCGTTGCGCGCCAAGATGTGGCTTGATTATCAGAATGACGTCAAGGTTTCGGACGTGCAGCTGGCGGCCCGCGAAGGCTATGAAAGCGTCGAACATACCAAGCGCTACACAACGCTCGGCATGGCAACGGATCAGGGTAAGTTGAGCAATATCAACGGTCTCGCCGTCCTTTCTGATGCACTCAGCCGGGCGATCCCGGCCACCGGCACCACCACTTTCCGCCCGCCCTACACGCCGATTTCCCTTGGGGCCATTGCGGGCGAGGCGCGGGGGGAGATATTCCAGCCACTGCGGCGCACGCCGATGCATGACTGGCACGACCAGAACGGCGCCAACTGGGAACCGGTAGGCCTTTGGCGGCGGCCCTATTGCTACCAGACCCCTGGCGAAACCGTGCATGACGCGGTGAACCGCGAAGTGAAGAACACCCGGCAAAATCTCGGTCTGCTTGATGCTTCCACGCTGGGCAAGATTCTGGTCAAGGGGCCGGACGCGGGCAGGTTCCTCGACATGCTCTATACCGGCGTCATGTCGACACTGCCGATCGGTAAATGCCGCTACGGCCTCATGTGTTCGGAAAACGGTTTTCTGTCAGACGATGGTGTGGTCGCGCGCCTGTCGGAGGATAGCTGGCTTTGCCATACCACTTCTGGCGGGGCGGACCGCATCCACGGCTGGAT
>JBARVM010000467.1:0-4375 GCA_049646265.1 Paracoccaceae bacterium | reverse complement strand
GCATTGCGGCGCGACGTCGCGATAGGGTCAGCCGGACCCAACCCGGAAGACCCAATGCGCACCTATGCAATCGGCGATATTCACGGCCATCTCGACAAATTGCGACAGGCGCACCGGCTGATAGAAGCTGACCGCGCGGCCTGTCAGGATAACGAGGCGCCGGTGGTTCATGTGGGCGATCTGGTTGACCGGGGGCCGGACAGCCGGGGCGTGGTGGAATTTCTGTTGCGCGGCCAGTTGGCTGGCGAAAACTGGGTGGTGCTAAAGGGCAATCACGACCGGATGTTTCGCGGTTTCATGACCCACCCTGACTATCACGACCCCCGGCTGCGGCCCGAACTTTACTGGCTGCATCCTCGACTGGGCGGCGACTGCACGCTCGCCTCTTATGGTGTCCGGGGGATGGGCGAGCGGTTTTTGCATGATCTGCATCAGGATGCGCTGGCGGCGGTTCCGATTGATCACCTTGGTTTTGTCGATCAGTTGCCGCTTTACTTCATTCGCGGTGCCTGTCTTTTCGTCCATGCCGGTATTCGCCCGGGGCGGGATATTGCCGACCAGACGGAGGATGACCTTCTGTGGATCCGCAGCGATTTCCAGACCGATCATAGTGATCATGGCTATCTGGTGGTGCATGGCCATACGCCGGTGGCAGAGGTGACGCATTATGGCAATCGGCTGAATATCGACACGGGCGCGGGCTATGGCAAGGCGCTGTCGGCTGTGGTGATCGAGGGGCGCCGCGTATTTCACCTGACCGACGCGGGCCGGGTCGAGATTACTGTATGAAAAGTGCAGGCTGATGACGGATGGTTTTTCCCGATATCGGCCGATCAGCCTTGGGGCCACGCCACGGCTGGTGACGCATCATCTGGCTGATCCTGCGTGGCAGCTAGAGGATCTAAAGATTGCGATCCTGTCGGATCTGCATGTCTGCGCGCCCTGGGTCAGTCTGGCGGCGCTTGCGCGGATTGTCGGGCTGGTCAATGGCCTGCGGCCTGACCTGATCCTTTTGCCCGGTGATTTTCTCGCGGAACGAAAGATCAGGGGCCAACGCGCAGGCGCGGCAGAGATTGCGGCGGTTCTGGCCGATCTGTCGGCGCCGCTTGGCGTCTGGGGGGTTCTAGGCAATCACGACTGGCGCGATTGTGATCTGGCAGTGGGCAGCCGCTATCAGCGCAATTCCGTTACGGAGAGTTTTGCCAAGGCGGGTCTGGCGCTCCTGCATAACGAGGCGCGCGCCCTGACGCATGCTGGCGGCAATTTCTGGTTGGTCGGGTTTGACAGCCAGCGCCCCTATCGCACGGCGCGTCAGCCCGGCTTTCACCGGCCCGATCTGGCCTTCGCCACGGTTCCCGAAGGCGCGCCCACCATCCTCATGGCGCATGAGCCGGACTATTTCGCCCAAGGTGACGCGCGGGCCTTCTTACAGATCAGCGGTCACACGCATGGGGGGCAGATGAACCTTTTGGGCTGGCGCCCGATCGTGCCATCGCTTTACCGCGGCCGTTACGGCTGGGGCCATATTAGCGAAGGCGGGCGGCATCTGATCGTTTCGGGCGGGATCGGCTATTCCGGCCTGCCATTGCGGCTTTTTCAGCCGCCGGAGGTCACGCTGGTGATGCTGAGGGGGCCGCAGGGCCAAAGCGCTAGTTCAGCGTGACATTGACCGCCGCACTTTGCCCCGCCGCATCGATGACCGAAAGGCGATAATAGCCCTTGCCCGCTAATGGCAGCGCTGCCTCCCGGCGCTTTTCGCCCATCAGGACCGGCGCGCCGTTTACCAGCCAGACAAAGGGGGCGGTGCCATCCTGCACCCGCACAGATACCAGCCCGTCCGTCGCATCAAGCGCCGCGCCTTCGGGCGGAAAGGCCACAACGGGACTGCCCGCAGCACCCTTGGCGCTGGCAAGACCCTCTGCCCGGTTGCGGAAATGTCGCAAAGGTTGCGGCAGGGCGGCATTGGTGAGCATCAGCGTGGCGGGCGGCGGCGCGGGCAAAGGATCGAACCGGGCCTTCAGGCGGCCGAAAAGCTCAAAAAGAACTGGCGCGGCAAGATCGCCGCCAAAGGCGCCCGGCACCGGCGTACCGTCGGCCCGGCCGATCCAGATACCCGCCACATGGCGCCCGTCAAAACCGATGGCCAGCGCGTCGCGGTGGCCATAACTCGTGCCGGTCTTGTAGGCGAGCCGGCCGGGGGCCGCACCTGGCGGCGGCGGCAGTTGCGCAAGTATATCGGCGACCTGCCAGGCCGCCTGGGGCGAGAATAGCCGATGCGGCAGGGTCGTTGGATCGCTCTGGATAAGCCGCAAGCGGACCGGATCGCCAAGCCGCGCCAAAGCCGCGTAGGACTGCACCAGATCCTGCAGCGAGATACCTAACCCACCCAAGGCAACCGCCAGACCAGCCTTGCCTCCCGGCACTTCGACCCGCGCCCCCGCGCGGCGTAGTGCCGCCAGAAAATTGGCGGGGCCCAGCGCCTCTGTCAGGCTGATGACTGGGATGTTCAGCGACTGGATCAGGGCTTGCCACACCGGCAAGGTTCCGCGAAAGCGCTTGTCGAAATTCTGCGGCTGGTAGGTGCCGAAAATGACTGGCCGATCCTCGATCAGCGTTTCGGGATGCGCCAGCCCCTGATCGAAGGCGAGCCCATAGACAAAAGGTTTCAAGGTGGAGCCCGGCGAGCGCAGGGCCTGCGTCATGTCGATAAAGCCGCCGCGCGCCTCGTTACCCCATTCCGCCGCCCCGACAGAGGCAAGAATGTCGCCCGTCTGGTGATCGGCGACAAGCATGGCAATGGCGAGCCTTTCGCCGCCCCGCCGGGCGGCTTTGGAAGCGAGATTTTCCAATGCGCGTTGCAGGCGACCGTCGATGGTGGTTGCAATGCGCTGCACGCCGGGGTGTTCCCGCCGCAGCCTTTCGGCCAGAAGGGCGGCTGTGTCGGGAAAGGCCCGTCTGGCGGTTGGCACGGGGTCCTGCAAGGCTGCCGCAACCTCTGCCCCGGACAGAAGGCCCGCATCGGCCAGACCGGTCAGAACCCGGTCTCGCGCCGCCCTCGCCTCTGCGGCGAACCGGTCGGGGCGGCGGGCCTCTGGCGCCTGTGGCAGCGCAACAAGCAGGGCGGCTTCGGCCAGCGTCAGACGGCGCGGCTCCTTGCCAAGCCAGGCGAAAGAGGCGGCGCGCACGCCTTCGATATTGCCGCCATAAGGCGCCAGATGCAGATATAGTTCCAGAATTTCAGACTTGCTCAGCCGCCGTTCCAGCGCCAGCGCCAGGCGGATCTGCCGCAGTTTTCCTTGCCATTTGCCGGTGCCGCTTTCCTCCAGCAGGCGGGCGACCTGCATGGTCAAGGTGGAGCCGCCAGACCGGATCTTGCCCGCCCAAATCGCTTGCAGCCCCGCGCGCGCCAAGGCTAAAGGGTCAACCCCATGGTGTCGGTAAAAGCGGCGATCTTCGTAATTGACCAGCAAGGAAAGAAAGGCAGGGTCAACCGGGCCAGGCGCCAGCCGCCAGCGGCCATCGGCGACGGTAAAGGCCCGTAAAAGAGCGCCATTGCGGTCCAGAACCTCTACCGATGTCTCAAGGGTCAGGGGCGGGATAGCTGTCGCATCTATCCAGCGGTTGGTCAGGTCCCTCGCGGTCGCGGACAGAAACAGCCCCAGCGCCAGAAAAAGGCACCAGCGATGGGGCTGGTTTGTTCGCGCCCTGCGGATCATTCGGTGATCGTGATCTGGCCCGCACCGGTCTGGGCGCGGAAATCCGGGCGGTACATATCCTCGACCGTGGCGGCTGGGAGGTGATACTGGCCGGGCGAGATGGCGCGCACCACATAGGCCAGCCGGAACGGCCCCTCCGTCGAGCCGGTCCGGTCGACCGCCGCCAGAAACCGGTCCTGGCGAAACTCGACCGTGCGCGGGTCTTCCAGTACCGACAGCCAGTCAAAAGCACCAACGTCGCCCGACCGCAAGAGATGCGGGTTGTCGATCTCGAAGCCCGCAGGCAGCGGGTCAGAGACCATCAGCCGCCCCTCGCCGGGTCCAAGGGGCGTTACCTCTATCACCGCGACAAGACGGGTGCCAAGCGGCACCGGCGTGACCGTCGGGTCAATGCGGCTGCCGTCGGGCAGATACCAGGAACGGTCGATCCGGTAGCCCTTGCCACCGGCTGGTTCTGGCAGCGAGGGCACGCCAAAGGTGGTCAGCGTCAGGGTGGCGGCATTACTGCCTTCGTTGGTGATGGTCTGGGGCTGACCGGCTATTTCGTCAGCCTTCAAGGCCAGGATCGCGCCGGAAAAAAGCTGGCCGTTCAGGGCAAAACGCGCTGCCCCCTCCGCGTCGATCAGCGCGTGGGTGGCCAGAAGCGCCCAGCTTGCCTC
>JBARVM010000466.1:0-3384 GCA_049646265.1 Paracoccaceae bacterium | reverse complement strand
GCACCCACCACTGCCACCTTTTTCCCCGTCGGCTTTGCGCGGGTAAAGGGGTGGATCTTGCGATCCATAAGGCTGTCGGTCGCATAGCGCTGCAGCCGGCCGATTTCGACCGGCTTGCCCTCTGCCGTCTCGCGCACGCAGACCTCTTCACACAGCTGTTCGGTCGGGCAGACGCGGGCGCACATGCCGCCAAGGATATTTTGCGAAAAGATGGTGCGCGCCGCCGCTTCGGGCGTTGCCGTGGCGATCTGGCGAATGAAAAGCGGAATGTCGATAGAGGTCGGGCAAGCCGTCATGCAGGGCGCGTCATGGCAGAAATAGCACCTGTCTGCCGCGACTCGGGCCTCGTGATCTTCAAAACGCGGCGCTTTGTCCGAAAAGTTGCGCGCATAATCTTCCTTTTTCAGGCGCGCACTCACCACGCCTTGGGTCAATGGGCTATTGGTCATCCCTGCGCCTCCTACGCGATCATGTTGACATCACGGTACATGAATTATTTTTTTTATCAACTGGTAAAATTAATCCTATTTGGCCGCTTCAGCGAGACTGAATAACGCGGCTTTCCCTTGCCCCGCACGTCGCGTATAAAGGCGGACAGCAACAATGGCCCGCGGCTCCAATGACGGGCACTCAGACAGGATCGGCAGAGGATCTCATGACAAAGACAACTCGCGACAGTGACGTCGACTTCATTCAGGCGTTGGCGGAACTATTGAACCAGAACAATCTGGCTGAACTGAGCGTCAAACGTGAATACGGCGACAATGACAGCTTGAATGTGCGCGTGTCAAAATATTCAGCAGCACCGGTGCAGGCAGCCCCTGTTCAGGTCGCGGCCCCGGCACCCGCGGCACCCGCGCCGCATGCCCCCGCCGTCAATCCTTCCCCCGCCAGCGATCCGTCGAGCCATCCGGGCGCCGTCCCCTCCCCCATGGTTGGCACCTGCTACCTGGCGGCCGAACCGGGCACTGCCCCCTTTGTCTCGGTCGGCGATCAGGTCAAGGAAGGCCAGACCGTGCTGATCATCGAGGCGATGAAGACGATGAACCACATTCCTGCCCCCCGCGCCGGAACCGTCAAGCGGATCCTCGTGGATGATGGCAGCCCGGTCGAGTTTGGCACCCCGCTCTTGATCATCGAGTGAGGGCGCGATGTTTCAGAAAATCCTGATAGCCAACCGGGGCGAGATTGCGCTGCGGGTCATCCGCGCCTGCCGCGAAATGGGCATCCGCTCTGTTGCGGTTCATTCGACGGCGGATGCGGATGCGATGCATGTGCGCATGGCCGACGAAAGCGTCTGTATCGGCCCGCCCCCTTCGTCGCAAAGCTACCTGTCGGTGCCCGCCATCGTCTCGGCCTGCGAGATTTCCGGGGCAGAGGCGATCCACCCCGGTTACGGTTTTCTGTCGGAAAACGCCGGTTTCGTACAGATACTGGAAGATCACGGCATCACCTTCATCGGCCCGACCGCCGAACATATCCGTATCATGGGTGACAAGATCACCGCCAAGGATACGATGAAAAAGCTGGGCGTGCCCTGTGTTCCCGGCTCCGACGGTGGTGTTCCGGATCTGGCGCAGGCCCGCAAGGTCGCCGAAGAAATCGGCTATCCGGTGATTATCAAGGCCACCGCCGGTGGCGGCGGTCGCGGCATGAAGGTGGCCGCCGGGCCGGATGAGCTGGACGTGGCCTTCCGCACCGCGCGGTCGGAATCGAAAGCCGCCTTTGGCAATGACGAAGTCTATATCGAGAAATATCTGCAACGCCCGCGCCATATCGAGATTCAGGTCTTTGGCGACGGCAGGGGCCGCGCCGTGCATCTGGGCGAACGGGACTGTTCGCTGCAGCGCCGCCACCAGAAGGTCTTCGAAGAGGCGCCGGGCCCGGTGATCAGCGCCGAGACGCGCGCCAAGATCGGCAAGGTCTGTGCCGATGCAGTCGCCGCGATCAACTATATCGGCGCCGGCACCATCGAATTTCTTTATGAGGATGACGAGTTCTATTTCATCGAGATGAACACCCGTCTGCAGGTGGAACATCCGGTGACAGAGGCGGTCTTTGGTGTCGATCTGGTGCGCGAGCAGATCCGAGTTGCCGCTGGCTTACCGATGGATTTCAAACAGGAAGAGCTGACGGTCAAGGGCCATGCGATAGAGGTGCGGATCAACGCCGAAAAGGTGCCGGAATTCGCCCCCCGCCCCGGTCGCATCACCCAATATCACGCGCCGGGCGGTCTGGGCGTGCGGATGGATTCAGCACTTTATGACGGCTATGTCATCCCGTCCCACTATGACAGTCTGATCGGCAAGTTGATCGTACAGGGTCGCGATCGGCCCGAAGCGCTGGCAAGGTTGAAACGCGCCCTGTCGGAACTGATCGTCGATGGTCAGGGCGTCGAAACCACCGTGCCGCTGTTCCATGCGCTTTTGGCTGAACCGGACATTCAGGCGGGCGACTATTCGATCCACTGGTTGGAAAAGTGGCTGGCACGCACCTACGGATAGGTCCGGGCGGCCTTGCAGGCCCCTTGGGGATGCAGCCGGGATGCTGACCCCGGAACTGATGTTGCAAGGCTATGCGCGCGGTATCTTTCCGATGGCCGAGGGGCGCGACAGCGACGCGCTGCATTGGGTTGAACCAAAGCGGCGCGGCATCATGCCACTGGATGGGTTTCATATCTCCCGCTCCTTGCGCCGCAGACTGTTGCAGGGCGCGTTTCACGTCACCGCCGACCAGAGTTTCGATGCGACCGTCGCCGCCTGCAGCGACCGGCCGGAAACTTGGATCAACCCTGAACTCTTCACGCTTTATCAGGCGCTCTTTGCCAGGGGCCACGCCCATTCGATCGAGGTCTGGCAAGAGGGCGCGCTGGTCGGTGGCGTCTTTGGCCTGATGCTTGGGTCGGCCTTCTTTGGCGAAAGCATGTTTTCCCGCGCGACCGACATGTCGAAAGTGGCGCTTTGCTATCTGGTCGACCGGTTGATCCGGGGCGGTTTTACGCTCTTTGACATGCAGTTTCTGACGCCGCATCTGGCCAGCCTTGGCGGGATAGAGATCGACCAGCGCGACTACCTGCGCCGGCTGCGCAAGGCCCTGGACGGCCGCGGGGTTTTTGATGGCGCCAGCCTGCCTCAGCCTTCCGGGCTGATACAGTTCAATACCCAGATGTCGTAGCGCGGATGATCGAGCGCTGATAAGGCGGGGCTGGAGGCAACCATCCAGCCGTCAAATAGCGACGCGCCGCCGCTGTCGGTAATGGTGACATGGGCAAAGGCATCCGATGCCGGGTTATCGCTTGGATAGCGGCAGTCGGACAGGCTAACCGTCAGATCACCGATATTGGCGCTTTGCCCATCTTCGATCATCATATCTTCGGTTTTGTTG
>JBARVM010000465.1:0-1780 GCA_049646265.1 Paracoccaceae bacterium | reverse complement strand
CCAGACCGGGCTGGCGGCGGGCGAGGTGGCCATGGTGGGCGACAGTCTGCATGACCTGCAATCGGGTCGCGCCGCCGGTATGCGGACCGTGGCCGTGCTGACCGGCATCGCCAAACGGGCGGAGCTGGAGCCTTTCGCTGACGTGGTCCTGGCCGATATTGGCCAACTTCCGGAGTGGATCGCCGCCCTCTGAAGCGCGCGCATCTGCGATCATTGTCAAAATACGACACGAACTGGTCGTAAAATCATGCGAAGCTTCGGCCGCGCCTGCTTCACTGTGGCTTATGCCAACATGAGAGGCGATCATGGCCGACGAAGCAAAGCGCAAACGGGCAGGGGGCCGCTCTGGCCATGCTCACCGGGCGGGAACAGCTGCGATAGAGCAGATGAGCTGGCGCATCCCCCGCAATATGGACAAGCCGATAGAGCCGATGGGCCCCGAAGGGGTTCAGGCCATCCACAAGGGCGCCATGCGGATCCTGCGCGACATTGGTATCCGCTTTCTCAATGACGAGGCGCTGGAAATCTTCAAGACCGCCGGATGCAAGGTTGAAGGCGAGACGGTTTTCATGGACGAGGATTTCGTCATGGAGATGGTCGCCCGTGCGCCAAGCGAATTCACCGTCACGCCGCGCAATCCCGCCCATACGCTGCCCTTTGGCGGCAATGCGCTGCTGTTTGGCAATGTCTCCTCACCCCCCAACTACTGGGATCTCGAACGCGGCAAGGTTTCGGGTTTCATGGAAGGGTTCCGCAGCTTCATCAAGCTGACGCAATATTTCAACTGCATTCATTTCGCCGGCGGCTATCCGGTCGAACCGATCGAGATCCATCCGGCGGTGCGTCACCTTGACTGTCTATATGAAAAGCTGGTGCTGACCGACAAGGTTGTCCATGCCTATTCCTTGGGCAAGGAGCGGGTCGAGGACGCAATGGAGATGGTGCGGCTGGCCGGCGGTCTGACGCAGGAGGAGTTCCGCGAACGTCCGCGCATGTTCACCAATATCAACTCCGTTTCGCCGCTCAAGCACGACTTTCCGATGATCGACGGGTCGCTGCGCATGGCGCGGGCCGGGCAGGCGGTGATCATCACGCCCTTTACGCTGGCGGGTGCCATGGCGCCGGTAACCATGACCGGGGCTGTGACCCTGTCGATTGCCGAGGCTTTGGCTGCGGTGGCGCTGTTGCAGTTTGTCGCCCCCGGCGCGCCCTGCATGATCGGCACATTCACCTCCAACGTCGATATGAAATCCGGCGCCCCGGCCTTTGGAACGCCCGAATATATGCGCGCGACGCAGGTAACCGGCCAGATGGCACGCTTTTACGGGCTGCCCCTGCGCTCTTCGGGGGTTTGCGCGGCCAATGTGCCTGATGGGCAGGCGATGTGGGAAACCTCGAACTCGCTTTGGGCGGCGGTGCAGTCGGGCACCAATGTCGTCTATCACGCGGCCGGATGGCTCGAAGGCGGGCTGATCGCCAGCCCGGAAAAATTCGTGATGGATTGCGAAGTGTTGCAGATGATCCAGCGCTATATGGAGCCGCAGCTTTGGTCGACAGAGCCGGACGACATTGCGATAGAGACCATCGCCGAGGTTGGCCCCGAAGGGCATTATTTCGGTTGCCAGCATACGCAGGACCGCTATGCCACGGCCTTTTACCAGCCGATCGCCTCTGACTGGCGCAATTATGAGGCCTGGCAACAGGATGGCGGGGTCTGGACGGCGGAGCGGGCGCACAGGATCTTCAAGGACATCATGGCCGATTTCAAGGCGCCTGCGAT
>JBARVM010000464.1:0-1514 GCA_049646265.1 Paracoccaceae bacterium | reverse complement strand
ACGAAGCCTTTGCCGAGGCACTGCGCCGTCATGGGCCGCAGGTCGCCACGGGTGAATTCGGTGCCGACATGGATGTCAGCCTGACCAATCAGGGTCCTGTCACTCTCTGGCTGGAAGTTTGAGGGGGCAGGGCGGGCGAACAGCCCGCCGAACCGCCCGCGAACTGCCCGTCGATTAGCCCACCGTCCGCCCTTGTCCTGCGCTGCCGGGGGCGCTAAACCCCTTGCGCGGATCAAGGACGGAGTGGCAAGCATGTCCATCGACATCGATACAGCACGCAAGGTGGCGTTTTTGGCGCGCATTGCGGTGAAAGAAGAGGATCTGCCGATGCTCGCGTCAGAGCTTTCGGCGGTTCTGGCCTTCATGGAACAGCTGAACGAGGTGGATGTGGACGGGGTAGAGCCGATGACATCTGTCACCCCCATGCGGTTGAAGCGCCGCGCCGACGCGGTGACCGACGGCGGCATTCAGGCGCAAATCCTCAAGAACGCGCCCGATGCGCGCGAAGGTTTCTTTGCAGTGCCGAAGGTGGTGGAATGAGCAATCTGAACGAACTGACCATCGCCGCCGCCCGGGACGCGCTGCGCAAGGGAGAGGTGACAAGCGCCGACCTGACAGAGGCGTGCCTGTCGGCTATCGACGGGGCAGGGGCGCTCAATGCCTTTATCCATCTGACGCCAGAAATTGCCCGGGAACGGGCAGCGGTGGCGGACAAGCGGATCAAGGCAGGCGATGCGCCCGACATGTGCGGCATCCCGGTAGGGATCAAGGATCTTTTCTGCACCAAGGGCGTGCCCTCGCAGGCAGCCTCCAACATCCTCAAGGGCTTCAAACCCGAATATGAATCCACTGTCAGCCAGCAACTGGCCGATGCCGGTGCCGTCATGCTCGGCAAGCTCAATATGGACGAATTTGCCATGGGCTCGTCCAATGAAACCTCCTGCTACGGCAATGTGGTGAACCCCTGGCGGCGCGGCAACGATGATGCGGCGCTGACACCGGGCGGCTCCTCGGGCGGCTCTGCCTCTGCCGTCGCGGCCGACCTCTGCCTTGCCGCGACCGGTACCGATACCGGCGGATCGATCCGCCAGCCCGCGGCCTTCACCGGGATCACCGGGATCAAGCCGACCTATGGCCGCTGCTCGCGCTGGGGCATTGTCGCCTTTGCCTCCTCGCTCGATCAGGCGGGCCCCATGACCAAGGACGTGCGCGACGCGGCAATCATGCTCGGTGCCATGGCCGGTCATGACCCCAAAGACAGCACCAGCGCCGACATCCCGGTACCGGATTTCGAGGCGGCCCTGACCGGCGACATCCGTGGCAAGAAGATCGGCATCCCCCGCGAATACCGGATGGACGGCATGCCGGCAGAGATTGAAAAGCTCTGGGCCGAAGGTGCCGCGATGCTGAAGGACGCGGGCGCCGAGATCGTCGATATCAGCCTGCCGCACACGAAATACGCTTTGCCCGCCTATTATGTGGTGGCCCCCGCCGAGGCGTCATCAAACCTCGCG
>JBARVM010000463.1:0-3740 GCA_049646265.1 Paracoccaceae bacterium | reverse complement strand
GCCTATAATGCGGCGCTTGTGCCGATCGCGGCGGGCGCGCTTTTCCCCTGGACAGGACTTTTGCTGTCGCCGGTCCTTGCCTCTGCCGCCATGGCGCTGTCTTCGGTCTTTGTGGTAACCAATGCCTTGCGGTTGCGGCTATTTCAGGCCTGACGCCTACCAACGAATGCCAAAGCGCAGGGCGTCGTAGATACCGGCATGGATATTGCGCGCCTGCACCGCATCGCCGATCCGGTAAAGGAAAAAGCCGCCTTCCTGGTTCTGGGTGCCAAAGATCGGCCCCTCGCCGGTCAGTGCGGCATAATCCACAGCGCCCAGATTGCGGCTTAGCCCCTTCAGTGCGAAATAGAGATCGTCAAGCGGCAGCGTGCCATGTTCGACGATCAGGTGGTCGACCTCGCGCGTCTCGGCATAGCCGGGCGCAAAGTCGGATCCGAGCGTGACCAGCAAGCCGTTGCCATGACGGACAACGCGGGAGAGGCGGGTGTTGATCGTGACCCTCGTGCCCGTCTCGTGAAAGCTTTGCATGTAGGGCACATGGTTCATACCGCCCATATCGGGCGCGAGCATCCGTTCGGGAGAGACCAATTCCACCGTGGCGCCAGATCGCGCCAGAAGTTCCGCCGCCGTCATCCCCGCATGGGCGCCGCCATCGTCATAGACCATCACCCGCCCCGACGGTTTAAGCGCGCCGGAAATCACATCCCAACTGGAACTGGCAAGCTCTGCCCCCTCCATCCTTGGGGATTGCGGCAGGCCGCCGGTGGCGATGACGATCATTTCGGGCGAAAGCGCCAGAACATCCTCGGCATCGGCAAGACAGTTATAGCGGACATCCACCCCCAGCCGGTCAAGTTCGGCGAGCCGCCAGTCAACAATGCCGACCATCTCGCGCCGCCGTGGGTTCTTGACCAAAAGATTTACCTGGCCGCCCGCCTCGCCTGCCGCCTCCAGCAGGGTAACCTGATGACCGCGCTCGGCGGCGACCCGCGCGGCCTCCAACCCCGCAGGGCCCGCGCCGACCACGACGGCGCGCCGGGGCTGGCTGGTGCGGGGGATGATGTGGGGCATGCGCGCCTCTCTCCCAGTGGCGGCATTGTGAATGCAGAGCGCCTCCCCCCCCTCGTAGATGCGGTCAAGACAATAGGTGGCGCCGACGCAGGGCCTGATCCGCGCCTCTGCCCCCGCCATGACCTTGGCGACGATATGGGGGTCGGCCAGATGGGCGCGCGTCATGCCAACCATATCCAGCTTGCCCGAGGCTATGGCATGACGCGCCGTCGCCACGTCGGAAATCTTTGCAGCGTGAAAGACTGGAAAGCGGGTCGCGGCCCGCACCTCGCCCACGAAATCCAGATGCGGGGCAGAGGCCATGCCGGCGATGGGGATGACCCGGGTCAGGGCGGCATCGGTATCGATGTGGCCGCGTATCAGGTTCAGAAAGTCGATCTTGCCCGAGGCGGCGAAACGCCGGGCAATCTCCACCCCTTCGGCGCGCGTCAGGCCTTGATCCCAGTCCTCGTCGGCCACGAGCCGCAGCCCGACGATGAAATCCGGCCCGACCGCGCGGCGCACCGCATCTATCACCCGGTTGGCAAAGGCCAGCCGGTTGTCGAGAGAGCCTCCCCATTCGTCAGTGCGCAGGTTGGTTGCCGGTGACCAGAAACTGTCCATGAAATGCCCGTAGGCCTCGAACTCTATCCCGTCGAGGCCTGCCGCCTGCATGCGCGCGGCGGCGGTGGCATAATCAGCGATGATCCGTTCCAGATCCCAATCCTCCGCCTCCTTTGGAAAGGCGCGATGGGCTGGTTCACGAACCGGGCTTGCCGACAGAACCGGCAGCCAGTCGGCCTTGTTCCAGCCGGTCCGGCGACCAAGATGGGTGAGCTGGATCATTACCGCCGCGCCTTCTTCATGCACGTCGTCGGCAAGGGCTCGCAGATAGGGGACAATCTCGTCCTTGTAGGCATGCAGGTTGCCAAAAGCTGCCGGACTGTCCGCCGATACAAGCGCAGAACCTGCCGTCATCGTTAGCGCCATCCCGCCTCGCGCCTTTTCTCGGTGATACAGGCGGTAACGATCCTTCGGCATGCCATCTTCGGCATAGGACGGTTCATGCGATGTCGACATGATCCGGTTTTTCAGCGTCAGATGTTTTAGCCGGTATGGCTGGAGCAATGGGTCATTGGACACGGGTCGGGTACCTTTGATCGAGACTTTGGGACGGTGCAAAAGCATCTGGTCAATTCACGGCAAGCAAGGTTGAATGCACGCCACGTCAAGGGGGAAGTCAAATGGATTTCATCGGTGCATTGCGGGAACTGGTTGGGCCTACGCACATTCTGACCGGGGCCGATATGGCCGCCTATAGCCGTGACTGGCTGGGCGAATATAGCTGGACGCCGCTGGCCGTCGTCCGACCTGCTGACCGGGAAGAGGTCGCAGCGGTGGTCAGGCTGGCAGCGGCGGCGGGCGTGGCCATCGTGCCAAGTGCCGGGCGCACCGGCATCACTGGCGCCGCAGTGGCCGAAGGGGCGCTGGTCCTGTCGGTGGAGCGGCTGAACCGTATCCGTGAGATCAAGCCGGAGGCGCGGCTGGCGGTGGTGGAGGCGGGGGTGATCCTGTCGTCCCTGCATGAGGCGGCGGCGGATCATGGGCTCTATTTCCCGCTTTGGTTCGGCGCACGCGGCTCTGCCATGATCGGCGGCGTGCTTTCGACCAATGCCGGCGGGTCGAATGTGCTGCGCTATGGCTCCACACGCGCCCTATGCCTCGGGCTGGAGGTGGTGCTTGCCGATGGTCGGGTCATGGATCTGATGAGCGAGCTGCACAAGGACAATTCCGGCTATGATCTCAAGCAGCTTTTCATCGGGGCCGAAGGGACCCTAGGCATAATTACGGCGGCAGTGATGAAGCTGGTGCCCGCGCCACGCGCCCATGCGACGGCAATGCTGGCGACCAATTCGCTCGAATCAGCGCTTATGCTTCTGAACCGGCTGCAGGCGGCGACCGGCGGGCTGGTCGAGGCTTTTGAATTCATGCCGGACACCTTTCAGGAAAGGGTGGCCAAGGTGCGCCCCGATCTGGGCCTGCCCTTTGACCGCGTGCATGAGGTGGCGATTCTGGTCGAACTTGGCGCGACCGCCCCGCGCGATGCCGATCCCGGCCCCGATGGCGCGATACCGGTCGTGACGCTGTTGGAAGAAACCCTGGCCCTGATGATGGAAGAGGGGTTGGTGCTCGACGCGCATCTGGCCAGTTCGGAGGCGCAGCGGACAGCGATTTGGGCGCGGCGGGAGGCTGCGGCAGAAATCATGCTTGGTATCGATCACTCCATCGACACCGACATAGCCGTGCCGCTTGATCAGGTCGGCACCTTTCTTGAACGCGCGCTTGGGCAGCTTGCCGATCTCGACCCGGGTGCCACGACGCTGACGGTGGCGCATCTCGGTGACGGGAACCTGCACTATTCGGTCATCCCCTCCTCCGGCGACAAGGGGCTAAAGGATCGGGTGATGAACGGTATCGAGGATATCGTGCAGGAGCTGCGGGGCAGCTTTTCGGCCGAACATGGGATTGGCCTGTCGAAACTGCCCTCCATGCAGCGGCGTAAGGATCCTGTGGCGCTGGAGGTGATGCGCAAGATCAAGGCAGCGCTTGACCCGGCGGATATGCTCAACCCCGGCAAGGTCATTCCGAAATAGGCAAAGGTTCAGGGGGCACTATCGCCAGTCGAAAAA
>JBARVM010000462.1:0-7335 GCA_049646265.1 Paracoccaceae bacterium | reverse complement strand
GGTTGATCGTGCTGACCTACAACTGGACGACCATCTTACTTGCCCTGTCGTCGCTGGGGCTGGTCGCGATATACCCCTATGCCAAACGCTTTACCTGGTGGCCGCAGCTTTTCCTTGGGCTGGCCTTCAACTGGGGCATCATCGTCGCCTTTGCCGCCCATGCGGGTTGGCCCACCGCCTCGGCCTGGATCCTTTATCTGGCAGGTATCGGCTGGACGCTTTTTTACGATACGATCTATGCCCATCAGGACAAGGAAGATGATGTGCTGATCGGGGTGAAATCGACCGCCCGGCTTTTTGGCGCGGCGACCGGCCGATGGCTGGCACTGTTTTTGGCCAGCACGGTGCTTTTGATGGCGCTGGCCATCTTTGTCGCGCTGTTGCCCGACGCAGGGCTGGCAAAGCTTTGCCTTGCCCTTTGTGCGCCCTGGGGGCTTGGCTGGCATCTTTTCTGGCAGATGCAACGGCTCGACATCGACGACCCGGCAAACTGCCTGAAGATCTTCAAGAAGAACCGCGACGCGGGACTGATCGCTGCGCTGTTTCTTGCCTTGGCCGCTTTCCTTTGATTGATCATGGCGCCGCAGCGCCGTAAGGAAGTCTGGTCGCCAGAAAGGGTCGCGTATGGTGAAGTTCCGCCTGCCCCAGAACATGCTGCAAAAGGCCACGATTCCCGGGATTTTTGTCGGAAGCGCGGTCTTGTGCCTGATTCTGTCGATCTGGTCCGCCCATGCGATAGAGCGGTTTTCAAAGCTGGGCGTGAAACGGGCTTTGAACGAGGCGGGCTATGACTGGGTGGAAGTGCAGGCCGACGGGCTGCGCGTCTTTCTGACTGGCACCGCCCCGAACGAGGCGATGCGCTTTCGCGCGTTGGCGGTTGCGGGCAATGTCGTCGATTCCGCGCGAATATTCGAGAGCATGGCCGTGGCCGATCAGGCCAATGTAGCGGCACCGGATTTCAAGATCGAGATCCTGCGCAATGACGACGCCATTTCGCTGATCGGCCTTGCGCCCGCAGAGATGGACCGCGACGGGCTTGTGGCCGCGTTGGAGGACCTGTCGCCGACCGATCAGCTGACCGACATGCTGGAAACAGCCGCCTACCCCGTGCCCGAAGGCTGGCAGGCCACGGTTACCTTTGCGAGGGACGCGCTTAAATCCCTGCCACGTTCGAAAATCTCGATCCGGCCGGGGCGGGTTGCCGTGACGGCCATTTCCGACAGTGCCGCGCAGAAACGCGATCTTGAAACGCTGTTGCGGCGTACAGTGCCGAAAGGTGTGGCGCTCGATCTCGATATTTCTGCACCGCGACCGGTCATCGCGCCCTTTACCCTGCGCTTTGTCAAGGATGCCGAAGGCGCGCGCTTTGATGCCTGTTCGGCTGACAGCGACAGCGCCCGCCGGGCGATTATCGCGGCGGCGGCAGAGGCGGGCGTCACTGCCACACAGACCTGCGTCATCGGCCTAGGCGTGCCAACGCCGGACTGGACGAAAGCAGTGGTGATGGGGATTGAGGCGGTGGCAAAGCTTGGCGACGGGTCTGTCACCTTTTCGGATGCAGACATCGCGCTGAATGGTGGACCGGATATCAGCCAGACCGCCTTTGACAATATCGTCGGAAATTTGGAATCGAACCTGCCAGAGGTCTTTTCGCTGAAAGCAACCAAGACCGAAACCACCAGCCAGACCGACGCGGAAAAGGGCCCTGAGTTTGCCGCAACGCTGACGCCGGACGGTAGGATCACCATCTCTGGCCGGTTGCGCGACGAGCTTTCGCGCGAAGCGGTCGAAAGCTATGCCCGCGCCCGTTTTGGCGGCGATGCGGTACAAACCTCGACCCGGCTTGACCCGGACATGCCCGCAGGCTGGCCCAAGCGCGTGCTTGTCGCGTTGGAGGCATTGGCTGAGCTGGACAGTGGCACCCTTGTGATCGGGCAGGACAGCCTGCAGATCGAAGGTGTGTCGGGGTCAGAGGACAGTTCCGGCAATGTGTCGCGCATTCTCTCGGGCAAGCTTGGGGCGAACGGCAATTTTGATATCTCCGTGCGCTATGACGAGGCGCTGGACCCGCAGGCAGCACTGCCGACAGAGGAGGAATGTATCGACCAGATCCACAAGGCGATGGAGATACAGAAAATTCTGTTTGAACCCGGCTCTTCGGTGATTACCCCCGCCTCGCGGCCGACGATTGATGCGATTGCCGAGATCCTGAAGAATTGTGGCGACTACCCGATGGAGGTGGCGGGCCATACCGACAGTCAGGGCCGCGAGGAGATGAACCTTGCCCTTTCGGAGCAACGCGCGCGCGCGGTCATCGTGGCGCTGCAGTCGCAGCGGATATTGACCGGCAATCTGACAGCGCGCGGTTACGGCGAAACCCAGCCCCTGATGGCCAACGACACCGAAGAGCACCGGGAAACCAACCGGCGGATCGAATTTCATCTCTTGACCCCGGCCGCGCTGGAGCTTTCGGCAGAGACCGTTCGCATCCAAACCCCGGACGAGAACACACGGCGCCCGTTGAAACGGCCGGCGCAACCGCAACAGTAACGGACAGGCAGGAACACCATGGGCCGCACGGAATTTGTCATCGCCATGACCATCGTCTTGTTCATCGCTTTTGGCTTGGGCTGGTTTGCTCAATGGCTGGTGCATCGCATGACCCGGGTAACACAGGCCGAGATCAGCGATCTGGATCAACTGGCCCATGATCTGCACAGCGCCGAAGAGGCCCGTGACGAGGCGGTGAATTATTTCCAGCAGCGCGAACGCGAACTGACCACCCGTTTGAACCAGAGCGAGGCAGAATTGCGGGCTGCGATGGACGGGCTGCGCGATGCGCGCGCCGAAACCGAGGATTTACGCAGCTATATTGAACGGATGAGCAAGTCTTGAGTGGCCGCTGCGATAATTTCTATTGACAGAAAGCCCGCGAATTTCCAAAAGTGGTACAAACGTACAAGTTTTGAGAGGCCACCTTGGACATCGTTCATTTCCTTAGCAGTCACATGCTGGACCCGGCAACCGGCGGCAAACAGCTTTACCGCGATGTGATTGAACAGGCGGTTCATGCTGACCGGCTTGGCTATCACGGCGTGGGCATTCCCGAACATCATCTGGTCAATATCCTGCTGATCCCGTCACCGCTGCAGATGGCGGTCGCGGTCGCGGCGCGGACCCAGCATGTGCGGCTTATGACCTCTATCTGCCAATTGCCCTTGCGCGACATGCGCGTCTTTGCCGGAGAGGTGGTGCAGGCGCAGGCCCTTTGCGAGGGTCGACTGATGTTGGGCGTCGGCAAGGGCGCCTTTGCAGTCGAAACAGAGCAGCTTGGCGTACCTTTTGCCGAAACCAAACCGCGGTTTGAAGAGGCATTGAAAGTGCTTGAGGCGCTGCTGGGGGGGGAGGATGTCTCCTGGCAGGGACAGCATTACCAGTTCGGGCCTTTGACCATCATGCCGCGCCCCGAGGATCCGATCCCGTTGATGCTGGCGGTTATGGCACCGCCGGGGATCGAGGGGGCTGCGCGCGCAGGTTATCATGTGCAGACCACCCCCCTTGGCGCAGGGCACCAGATGCTGCTGGATCAGGTGAACGCCTTTCATCGGGGCAAGGCCGCCGCTGGGCCACAGGCCACAAACCGCCTGTCATTGCAGCGCGGCGTCTATCTGGCCAAAAGCGACGCTGACGCGCGCGAAAAGATCGCGCTGGCCTATGACTATTACCGCCGGTTCGACAATGTTTTTGGCGGCCCCGGTCTGGTCGATCGCGGCATCATTCGCCCGATCGAACGGCAGCAGACCATGGAGGAGCTCGGCGAAAATCTGATGATCTGTACCCGTGACGAAATGATCGACCGGTTGGCTACCTATGCCGAGATCGGCATCGACGATGTCATCAGCACCTCCAGCTTTGGCCAGCCACAGGGCGAAACGCTTGAAATGATGGATCGCTTCGCCAGCGAGGTCATGCCCCATATTACCCACTTGAAAAAGTCAGCAGCTTAAGGACGCACCACATGCCCGTCATCCGCATCGAAATGTATGAAGGCCGCAGTACCGATCAAAAGCGCGCCTGCGCCAAGGCCGTGACAGAGGCATGGGTCGCCACCTGCGGCGGCACTGCCCAGTCGGTACAGATCATCTTTACAGATGTCTCCCAGTCGGACTGGGCCGCCGGGGGGCGCTTGGCGTCCGACCCGAAACCAGCGGGCTAAGGAACATGGCGTCCATTGCCTGCGCTCATAGCGTTACGGGCACCGGCCCGGCGCTCTTCCTGATCCATGGTATCGGCGCGCGCCGCGCCACCTTTGACCGGCTGATTACCGGGCTGAAGGACAGCTATACCTGCATCAGTTACGACTTGCGCGGGCATGGCCAGTCGCCCCTGCCCGAGGGCCGCTTTGGCCTGGACGATCTCGTCGATGATCTCGAGGCATTGCGCACCAGGCTTGGCGTGGAGCGGGCGCATTTCGCCGGCCATTCGCTGGGTGGCATGATCGGCCCGGCCTATGCCCGGCGCTATCCTGACCGGGTCCTGTCGCTCGGTCTTTATTCGACGGCTGCCTTCCGTACAGAGGATGACAGCCAGAAGGTGCGTGCCGTGGTTCAGGCCATGCGCGCGCGTGGCATTGGCCCGGTGTTGGACACTTTGACCGCCCGCTGGTTCACCGACAGTTTTTGCGCCGAACATCCAGAGGTGATCGAATGGCGCAAGAAGCAGGTGGTGGATACGCCCGCCGAGATATTCCTCAATGTCTTCGACATTTACGCCGAAACGGAAATGGCGCCATGGCTGCATGAGATTACCTGCCCGGCACTTGTGCTGACCGGTGAATTGGACGGCGGCTGCAATCCGCGCCTGAACCGGCAGATCGCTGATGCCATGCCGGGGGCAGAGCTTGTCATCCTCGAACAGTTGAAACATGCGATCTTTATCGAGGCGACAGACCGCGCCCTGCCACCCATTCGCGGTTTTCTGGACCGTCAACCGCGCTAGGGCGGGCGATCAACCGGCCGGTTTTACCGGCGCCAGTTCCATTGCCATCTTGAAGCCGGCCATCAGGCCATTTTCCACCGCTTGCAGGTCACGTCGCCGCATCCAGTCGAGCCATAGACCGTCAAGCAGCGCCATGATGGCGTCGGCCACCGCACAGATGGCTGCGGGGTCAGATTGGCCTGCCGCCACCTCTTGCAGCAGGGTCACAAGCTGCAACCGATAATCGCGATAAAGCGCCACCTCGGTCTCGGCCAGACCGTCGCTGTTCAAAGCCGCAGACCAGAGGTCGATGCGCAGGCGGATATAATCGGGCGTCAGAAGTTCCGGCGAAAAACCGGCGAACAGAAAGGCCTTGAGCCGTTCACGCGGGCTCCCGTCAGAGGCATCAAGGTTGTCGTTCGTCTGCGCGGACAGATTGGCGGACACGCGCAGGTAAGCTTCCGCCAGAAGTTCCGACATGTCCTTGAAATGATAGGTGATATGGCCCAGTGACAGGCCAGCCTCTTCCGCGACTTTGCGGGCGGTCAGCTTGGCATAGCCATGGCGCATAAGGCAGCGGATCGCAGCCTCTGCAATCTGGTCGCGCCGGTCGGCTCCCTTGCGATAGGCCTGGCGTTTTGGTTCCGGTTCGGTCTGATCATCCAACGAAACGTCCGTCACCAGCACACCCTTTTTCGGTCCCTGGCAAAGCCTGCCAAACTTTGACGGCTTTGGAAAGTACGCAGGGCTGAATATCGCGATTACGTGCCGTCACCGGCCCGACAGATTCGCACATCGATGCCACGGGTTTGGCTCAGTTTTCCGGCGGCTTGGTGGAGGGCGCGCCCCCTTCGAACCAGTTGGGGCGGGCGTAATCGCAAGGCGCCTCTTGCATTTCCAGATGCAGCCGGTCGCCACTGTAGGGATGGGCACGGGCCAGATCTTCGTCAAACTCGATGCCAAGGCCGGGGGCGTCGGGGACGGTGACGTAGCCCTCTTCCCACTTGATCGAATTCTTGATGAGCGCAAGGTGAAAGGCACCGCCGGTTTCGATCGTCTCGACCATCAGCAGGTTGGGGATAGAGGCGCCAAGCTGCACATTCGCCGCCCATTCGACCGGCCCGGCATAAAGATGCGGCGCCATTTGCGCGGTAAATACCTCTGCTATGATGGCGATCTTCTTTGCTTCCCAGATACCGCCAACGCGGCCCAGCGCTGGTTGGAGGATGCGCGCGCCGCCTGACCGCAGGACCGTGGCAAACTCTGCCTTGGTGCACAGTCTTTCACCCGTGGCAACGGGTATGCGCACTGCCTTTTGCACCTCGGCGAAATCCAGAAGATTGTCTGGGGGGATCGGCTCTTCGTACCAAAGCGGGCCATAGGGTTCGATGGCCTGGGCCATACGAACCGCGCCGGCGATATTGAACTGACCATGGGTGCCAAACAAGAGATCGGCCCTGTCGCCCACCGCCTCGCGGATGGCTTTGCAAAAGGCGGCGGAACGGGTGATGTCGGACTGGCTCGGATCATGGCCGCCGCGAATGGTATAGGGGCCCGCCGGGTCAAACTTCAGTGCGGTAAAACCCATTTCGACAAAGCGCAGCGCCGCTTCGGCATTCTGCTCCGGGCTGACCCAGAAGGCGCCGGTTTCTGTGCCGGGGGTGGGGTAAAGATAGGTGTAGCTGCGCAACCGTTCATTGATCTTGCCGCCCAAAAGCGCGTGAACCGGACGGTTGCGCGCCTTGCCGACGATGTCCCAACAGGCCATCTCCAGCCCCGAAAAGGCACCCATGACGGTCGGGTCCGGGCGCTGCGTGAAGCCAGAGGAATAGGCCCGGCGATACATCAGCTCTATCGCTTCGGGGTTCATCCCGGCCATGTGGCGGTTAAAGACATCCTCGATCACCGCCTGCATCACCTTTGGCCCGACGGTCGAGGCGTAGCATTCACCGTAACCGACGATGCCATCATCCGTCGTCAGCTTGGTGAAGATCCAGTAACGCCCGCCCCAACCGGGGGCCGGGGGTGCCACGATGAAAATTTCCAGATCTTTCAGTTTCATTGCATCTATCCAGTCTGTCCTGATTTCAACGAGCCTTAGCGGCCTGGCACAGTTTGATCACGCCTGTCTGCGACAAGTACAGCTACGCAAATGGCCATCAGCACCGCTGACAAAAGAAAAGGCGCGCCGGGCAGATAGGCCGGGGCGTCAGGTTTGGTGAAAAGCCAGAAGGTCGCTGTCATGACCATCGGTGCCAACCCCATGGCAACCGACGAGACAGAGCTGACAACGCCTTGCAGTTCGCCTTGCTGGTCGTCCGGCGTGCCATTGGCCATCAGACCCTGCAAGGCCGGGCC
>JBARVM010000461.1:0-3582 GCA_049646265.1 Paracoccaceae bacterium | reverse complement strand
CCATGGCCATCACGATCAACGCCGCTGCCCCGACACCGGAAATATAGCTGCTTGTCCAGCCGAATTCCTTTTGCCAGACCGGCATGATCAGCCCAAGCGCCGCGCGTCCCGAAAAGGACAAAGCAAGCGCCAGAAACCCAAACCCGACGACAGACCAGTTCTGGCGCGGCGCGTCAGCTACCCGTTGGATCATTTTCGCCCCGCCCCCCGGCATCAGCAACAGCCGCATGTCCCGCCGTGCGACGCCGGTCCGCGTCAGCGATCCAGGTCGGCGCAAAGCTGCTCTGACGTCAGTAGTTACCCGTTCGGGCGGATTGGCAAGGTATTTCTGGTCACGACCGAGTGCGCGTCAGGGCCCTGCGCCCTCTTCTCGCTGCGGATCTCGACATGGTGGCGGCGTTCAGCGGCGGCGGTCGCGGCGGGCGCTCATCGGCTGGAAGGCGACGCCGACATGGGCCTCGCAATAGGGTTTGCCCTGCTGGCTCGGCAGACCGCAAAACCAGAAATCCTCGGTCGCGGGATCGCCGACGGGCCATTTGCAGGTGCGCTCTGTCAGTTCCATCAGGGTGATCTTGCGGGCCTTTTTCTCGACCTCGCGAATAGAGGCCAAGGCCTCGGGGCTGATCTCGCCTGCCGAGGGCTGCGGCGGCAGGGGTTGGCCTGCCGGGATGATTGCCTTGCGCAAGGGGCTGACCGGCGCGGCCGCTTCGGCACGGGCCGGCGATGGCGTCGCAGTGGCGGATGCGGTGGCAGCCGGGCGCGGCTCTGCCCGGCGGGGCTGGCTGCTGGTCTTGGCCTCGGCGCGCGGTGCCTCTGCCTCGCTGGCGGTTTCGGCCTTTGGCTTGGCATCGCCGACGCGGTTTGACAGGCCAAGGCGGTGCACCTTGCCGATGACCGCATTGCGGGTCACTGAGCCCAACTCCTTGGCGATCTGGCTGGCGGACTGACCCTCCCCCCACATCTTCTTCAGAAGTTCGACACGTTCATCGGTCCAGGACATCGAAAAACCCTCGGGTTCATTGGCGGTGGTCAGGGGCGTAAGCCCTACCCAGCCGAAGCTGCATTGTGCCCCATTCTAGCCGGGACGTGCCGAGATACAAGCTGAGCCGGACAAGATCAAGGTGGCGGGGCGGAAAAAGCCGCCCCTTGCGGCCCATGCCCGCCAGAACCGGTTTACAGCCCCCGCATTTGACGCTAGAGCCACTGGCATGAAACGCGACAGCCGCCCCCTGCATGGCCCTCTTTCCCGCCGACGCTGAAAAGCGCCATCGGCCCGGTCAGACGTGAGACCGGACAAACCCTGTCGCCACCTCATTTCCTGCCTTCCCTACCCCCAGTTCCTACGCCGATCGTTGACATGGTCCACCGCCTTTGGCACCCATGGGCTTCTTGCGGAGAATTCAGATGATAGCCACCGTACTGCCGACCTATAACCGCGCCCCCCTGACCTTTGCCAAGGGCGAAGGCAGCTGGCTTTGGACGACGGACGGGGCACGATATCTCGACCTTGGTGCTGGGATCGCGGTCAATGCGCTTGGCCATGCCAATCCTGATCTGGTGGCGGCCCTGACCGAACAGGCGGGCAAGCTCTGGCATGTGTCGAACCTTTATCAGATCCCCGAGCAACAGCGGCTCGCCGACATGCTGTGCGCCCAGACCTTTGCCGACACTGTGTTTTTCACCAATTCCGGGACAGAGACGGCAGAGCTTGCCATCAAGATGGCGCGCAAGTTCTGGTACGACAAGGGCACGCCACGCGCAGAGATCCTGACATTTGAGGGCGCCTTTCACGGTCGTTCCACCGGTGCCATCGCCGCCGCCGGGTCGGAAAAGATGGTCAAGGGTTTTGGCCCGCTGATGCCGGGTTTCCGGCAGCTGCCCTGGGGCGACATGGCGGCCCTGCGCGCGGCCATCGGGCCGGACACGTGCGCGGTGATGCTTGAGCCGATTCAGGGAGAGGGGGGCATCAGGCCGTTAGCCGACGCCGATCTGAAGACCATCCGCCAGCTTTGCGATGAAACTGGCGCCCTTTTGATCCTCGACGAGGTGCAAAGCGGCATGGGCCGCACCGGGCGGCTTTTTGCCCATGAATGGGCCGGGATCAGCCCCGATATCATGATGGTCGCCAAGGGCATCGGCGGCGGCTTTCCGCTGGGCGCGGTGCTGGCCACGGAACGGGCGGCCAGCGGCATGGGGGCGGGCAGCCACGGTTCCACCTATGGCGGCAATCCCCTGGCCTGTGCGGTTGGCGCGCGTGTTACCGAAATCATCGGTGATCCGGCCTTTCTGGCCGAGGTGCAGCGCAAGGGGCAGCTTTTCGCGCAAAAGCTTTTGGGACTTGTCGACGCCCATCCCGATATTTTCGAAAGTTTGCGCGGGCAGGGGCTGATGCTGGGGCTGAAATGCAAGCTGCCGCCCGCCGAGATCGTCAAGGCCGGCTATGCAGAAGGTATCCTCACGGTGCCCGCCGCCGACGATACCTTGCGCCTCTTGCCGCCGCTGACCATCACTGACGCCGATCTGGAGGAGGCGGTGCGACGATTGGATGCCGCCGCCCGCGCCGTCACACACAAAGGCACTACCCCCCAATAACATTTCCCGGCGCCGCGGCGAGGGGGCCGTACCCCCCCCCGCCGTAGAGCCGCCGAAAGGACCGGAACATGAGCCACTTTCTTGATATCGACAAAACCTCGCCACAGGCATTGCGCGCCATGGTCGATCAGGCCCGCCAGATGAAGGACGCCCGCCACGGCCTGCCCAAGGGCACGCTCGATCACGACGCGCCGCTGACCGGGCGCCTGATCGCGCTGATCTTCGAAAAGCCGTCGACCCGGACGCGGGTGTCCTTTGACGTGGGCGCGCGGCAGCTTGGGGCGCAAACCATGGTGCTTTCCGGCAAGGAAATGCAACTTGGCCATGGTGAAAGCATTGCCGACACGGCGCGGGTCCTGTCGCGCTATGTCGATCTGATCATGCTGCGCACCTTCGAAGAGGCGACGCTGCAGGAGATGGCCGAACATGCCACGGTGCCAGTGATCAACGGGCTGACCGATGCCAGCCACCCCTGCCAGATCATGGCTGATATCGTCACTTACGAAGAACATCGCGGCCCCATTGCCGGGCGCAAGTTCGTCTGGTCGGGCGATGGCAATAATGTCTGCACCTCATGGCTACATGCCGCCGGTCAGTTCGGCTTTGACCTGACCTTCACCGGCCCGCCGACGCTGGACCCGGACCCGCGCGCCGTGGAATTTGCCCGTTCCAAAGGGTCCAAGGTCGAAATCCTTCGCGATCCGCTGGAGGCGGCGCGGGGTGCCGATGCGATCGTCACCGATACATGGGTGTCGATGCATGACCCCGAAAGCGCCCGTGAGCGGCGCCACAACCAGTTGCGCCCCTATCAGGTCAATGCCGCCATGATGGCGATGGGCAAGTCCGACGCGCTTTTCATGCATTGCCTGCCCGCCCACCGGGATGAGGAGGCAACATCCGAAGTGATGGACGGCCCGCAATCGGTGATCTTTGACGAAAGCGAAAACCGGCTGCATGCGCAAAAGGCGATTCTGCGCTGGTGTCTGGGGG
>JBARVM010000460.1:0-4558 GCA_049646265.1 Paracoccaceae bacterium | reverse complement strand
GGTCTTGATATTGCGCTCGGGATCGGTGGTCTGCCCAAGGGGCGGGTGATCGAGATTTACGGGCCGGAAAGTTCCGGCAAGACGACGCTGACCCTCCATGCCGTTGCAGAAGAACAGAAGAAGGGCGGCGTTTGCGCCTTTGTCGATGCCGAACATGCGCTCGATCCGGGCTATGCGCGCAAGCTTGGCGTCAATCTTGATGAGCTGCTGATCTCGCAGCCGGATACGGGCGAACAGGCGCTGGAGATTGTCGATACGCTGGTACGTTCTGGCGCGGTCAGCATGGTTGTGGTCGATTCCGTGGCCGCCCTGACCCCCAAGGCCGAGTTGGAAGGCGATATGGGCGATGCGACCGTGGGTGCTCAGGCCCGCCTGATGAGCCAGGCGATGCGCAAGCTTACCGCCTCTATCAGCCGGTCGAATTGCATGGTGATCTTCATCAACCAGATCCGCATGAAGATCGGCGTGATGTTTGGCAGCCCGGAGACGACGACGGGCGGTAATGCGCTGAAATTCTATGCCTCCGTACGTCTGGATATCCGCCGGATCGGCGCCATCAAGGACCGGGATGAGGTGGTCGGCAACACGACCCGCGTCAAGGTCGTCAAGAACAAGGTGGCGCCGCCCTTCAAACAGGTGGAGTTCGACATCATGTATGGCGAGGGGATTTCCAAGACCGGCGAACTTGTTGATCTTGGCGTCAAGGCCGGAGTCGTCGAAAAGTCCGGTGCCTGGTATTCCTATGGCGACGAGCGGATCGGGCAGGGGCGTGAGAATGCCAAGGAATTTCTCAAGACCCATCCCGATATTGCCAATGCGATCGAGGAAAAGATCCGTGGTGGCCATGGGTTGGAATTTACCGCCCCGGGTTCGGACGAGGATTCAGGCGATGTGATGGAAGCCTGAACGTACCAGTAGCATGTAGCGTTAGCGGGGGGCGGGCCGGAAGGTTCGCCCTTTTTCTTGGGCGTTTATGGGCGTGCGTTTAACGGCCCGTCAGCCAGTTGCCGATCCGCGCGAGGCGCGACGGGGCGGGCAGGCCCTGTTCCTCGCGCCGGTCGGCCATGGCATAAAGACCGTACATGCCGGTCACGCCCAGCCAGCGCAGCGGCTCTGGTTCCCAATTCCGCACGCGCCGATTGACCCAAGGTAGCTCTGTCAGCGGGGTTTCCCGGCCAAGTGACAGGTCCGCCAGAGTGCGGCCGGCGAGGTTCGAGGTGGAAACGCCAACCCCGACATAGCCGCCCGCCCAGCCAATGCCCGTGTCCCGGTCAAAGCCGACGGTGGCGCACCAGTCACGCGGCACGCCGAGAACGCCACACCAGGCATGGTCGATCGCCGCATCTCTTGCCGCCGGGAAATGCCGGTGCAAAATGGCGATCAGGCGGCGGATGGTTTCGGGATCGGGCCTGCCGGACGTGTCGATGGCGGAACCAAACCGGTAAGGCACGCCGCGCCCGCCCACGGCGATACGCCCTTCTCGCGTGCGCTGGCAATAGCAGTAGGAATTCTTGAAATCCCCCATGATTTCATGGCCCTGCCAGCCGATCTTGTTCCAGATATCGGCGGGCAAGGGTGCTGTCACGATCTGCGCGGAATTCAGCGGAAGCCAGGTGCGTTTCTGCCCTGGTATCGTGGCGGTGAACCCTTCGGTCGCGCGCAGGATAACCGGCGCGCTGATCCTGCCAAGCCGGGTGTCGACCGCGCCTTTGGCGATCCCTGTCACCTCTGTCCCTTCGGCGATCAGCACGCCCATTTTCTCGACGGTCTCGGCAAGGCCGCGGACCAGTTTTGCCGGTTGGACCCGCGCCACGCCTTTGACGATCATCGCGCCGGCGATGCCGGGAATATTGATCCGGGCCCGCGCCGCATCTGCGCCTATCTCCTCCACCCGGTCTTCCTCGCCCCAGTGGCGGCGGTGGGCGACCTCTGCCTTCATCCGGGCCAGCTGTGCGGGGTTGGTGGCCACCATCAATTCGTCGGTGGCCAGGATATCCGCGTCGATCGCATGGCGGTGCGCCACCTTCGTCACTTCGGCCACCGTTCCGCTCATGGCGCGGGCCATGGCCCGCACACGTTCAGGATCAGAGCTTGCGGCGTATTTTTCCTGCGACCAGGCAAAACCGCCGCTGAGCCAGCCGCCATTGCGCCCTGACGCGCCGAACCCGGCGAATTCCTTTTCGACGATGACGATCTTCAACTCCGGCGCGGCCTGTTTCAAATAAAAAGCCGACCAGAGCCCGGTATATCCCGCGCCGACGATGCAGACATCCGCTGTCATGTCGCCGGCCAGCGGCGCGCGGCGTTTCGGCAGGCCGCCAAGGTCGCGGTACCAGAATGAAACCTCGCCGATCTGATTCACGCCGCTCATGTCATTGCCCCGCTTCCTCGCCACCCTGACGAAAGACTAGCTGCAAGGCAGACCAGAGGCCAGAGGCCTCTACGCATTGAAAAAGCTATTAATAGCAAACGTTTAGGATTTTGGTAGGCCCGGAGGGACTCGAACCCCCAACCAAGGCGTTATGAGCGCCCTGCTCTGACCATTGAGCTACAGGCCCGACTAGGGACTGATTATGGGGCTGGCAGAGCCCTGTCAAGTGTGGGACAAATTGACGGTTTCCACCAGAATGGAGTGGATCGGAGCCGTGCCGGACAACCCCAAGCCACTCACCTTTGACAAGTTCACAATCCTGCCACTTGCCGATGGCCACTGCTGGCTGGCGAACGCGATTTTTCCGGCCTTCGACCCCGTCCGTACCGGTGCGGATGCGGCAGGCAGTTTTCGTCTGGCGATCCGGGCCTTTCTGATCCGTTCTGCCGATCTCACTCTGCTTGTCGATAGCGGATCGGCGGGTAATTTCGGCGAAGATGCAGGGCGGTTTCCGCAAAGCCTGCGGGCCAGCGGTGTGCGGCCAGAGGAGGTTGACGCGATCTTCCTTACCCATCTTCATTCGGACCATTATGGCGGGCTGCTTGCGGCAAAGGGGCAGGCGGCCTTTCCCCGCGCCCGGCTTTACCTGTCGGCGCAGGAGTGGGACTTCATTCACGACCCCGCGCGCCATGCCGCACGATCCGCCGACGATCGGGCTGGGGTTGAACGGGCCCGGCGTGCCATCGCCCCTTATGCAGAGCGGACCGTGCTTTTGACCGATGGCGCCGCGTTGGCGCCCGGTGTTTACCATCTGCCCCTGCCGGGCCATACGCCGGGCCACAGCGGGCTTCGGCTGGAGGCGGCGGGCAGGCACGCCCTCATTCTCGGTGATGTTTTTCATTGCCCTGCCTACCAGCTGCCCTATCCCGACTGGTCGGTGATCTATGATGAGGATCCGCCCAAGGCTGCTGCCACCCGCAGGGCGATCCTAAAGGAAGCGGCCTGCGATGGCAGCCTGATCCTGGCCGCGCATCTGGATTGCGACAGCTTTTCGCAGGTCGTGGCAGAGGGGCAGGGCTTTCATCTGCGACCGGACGCTGGCGGGGCGTAGACAGCGCCTGCGCATTGGTCTATCGGGGGGCGCGAAACCACATGGGGGTTCTGATGAACGAGCGCAAGAGTGGGCTAACCTACGCCGATGCCGGGGTTGATATTGACGCCGGCAACCGGTTGGTTGACCGGATCAAGCCCGCCGCCAAACGGACCGCACGGCCCGGCACCATGTCCGGCCTTGGCGGTTTCGGCGCGCTCTTTGATCTCAAGGCTGCGGGGTATACCGACCCGGTTCTGGTCGCGGCCACCGACGGGGTTGGCACAAAGCTGCGTATCGCCATCGACACTGGCAATGTCGATACGATCGGGATCGATCTGGTGGCCATGTGTGTCAACGATCTGGTCTGTCAAGGTGCAGAGCCTTTGTTTTTCCTGGATTATTTCGCGACGGGAAAGCTGAATGTCGACGAGGCCCAGCGGATTATCGAGGGGATTGCCGCCGGCTGCGAACAGTCCGGCACCGCCCTTATCGGGGGCGAGACGGCAGAGATGCCGGGCATGTATCACAAGGGTGATTTTGATCTGGCCGGTTTTGCGGTGGGCGCGATGGAGCGGGGCGGCGATCTGCCCCGCGATGTGCAGGCCGGCGATGTGCTGCTTGGTCTTGCCTCCAACGGCATTCATTCCAACGGCTATTCCTTTGTGCGCAAGGTGGTGGAGATGTCGGGCCTTGGCTGGGATGCGCCGTCGCCTTTCGGCACCGGCAGCCTTGGTGCGGCGCTATTGGAGCCGACGCGGCTTTATGTCCGTTCGGTACTGGCGGCCATTCGGGCCGGGGGCGTGCATGGGCTGGCCCAGATTACCGGCGGCGGTTTGACGGAAAATCCGCCGCGCATCATGCCCGAGGGGCTTGCCTGCGAGATTGATCTGGACAGCTGGCGCCTGCCGCCTGTGTTCAACTGGCTGGCGACCACCGCCAACATGGCTCCGGCAGAGCTGTTGAAGACCTTCAATTGCGGCGTCGGCATGATGCTTGTGGTGGCCTCTGACCGGGTTGCGGCGATCAGCGAGGTGCTGGCGGCCAATGGGGAGACGGTGATCCGGATGGGTCAGGTCGTGCCGGGCGCGGGTGTC
>JBARVM010000459.1:0-7671 GCA_049646265.1 Paracoccaceae bacterium | reverse complement strand
ACCCGCGCCGCTTCGGCCAGCGCGCGCCGCTTGGCCTTGAGCGCCGAAAGGAGCGGGGCGTTTTCCTCGGCGACAAGGCTTTTGACCACCGGTCCGGCGACCGCCCGCGCGACCGTATCGCGGCGCAGCGTAATCGAGGCTTCGCCCCGCAGGATCGGACGCGCCGCTTCGGTCATGCGAAAAGCCCCGCCCCTGTCGGGGTCAGGCCGGATCAGATCATGCCCGGCCATCTGCCGGAAAATCGCCTGCCATTCCGGTTTGCCTAGATCGCGGCCTATGGCGAAGGTCGGCAAACTGTCGTGCCCGCGTTCACGCACCTTGGTGCTGTTCGTGCCGGTCAGGACATCGATCAGATGGCCCGCGCCAAAACTTTCGCCGGTGCGCAACATCGCCGAGAGCGCCTTGCGCACCGCTTCGGTGGCGTCAAACAGATCAGGCGGGGCCTCGCACAGATCGCAGTTGCCACAGGCCTCAGTCTCTTCGCCGAAATAGGACAAAAGCAGCTGGCGGCGGCATTTCGTCGCCTCTGCCAGACCCAAAAGCGCGTTCAGCCGGACGTGATCGGCGGCCTTGCGTTCGGCCGGGGCAAGGCCTTCGTCGATCTGGCTGCGGCGCAGGCGGATATCGTCAGCGCCATAAAGGGCAAAAGCCTCGGCCGGGGCGCCATCACGACCAGCGCGGCCGATCTCCTGATAATAGCTCTCGATCGATTTCGGCAGATCGGCATGGGCAACCCAGCGGATGTCTGGCTTGTCGATCCCCATGCCAAAGGCCACCGTTGCCACGACAATCAGCCCATCATCGGTCTGAAAACGCGCCTCCACCACCCGGCGGTCATCGGCATCCATGCCGGCGTGATAGTGGCAGGCGGCATGGCCATCCTCGCGCAGGGCCTGCGCCAGGGTTTCGGTCTTGGCACGGCTCGCCGCATAGACAATGCCCGACCGGCCGCGCCGGGCCGCGGCAAAGGCCATCAACTGTTTGCGTGGCTGGTCCTTCGCGGCAAAGGCAAGATGAATGTTGGGCCGGTCAAAGCCGCGCAGATAGGTGACCGGATCGACCCCGTCGAAGAGACGCGTGATAATCTCTGCCCGGGTTTCTTCGTCCGCGGTCGCTGTAAAGGCGGCCAGAGGCACATTCAGCGCCCGGCGCAGATCGCCGATCCGCAGATAGTCGGGGCGGAAATCATGGCCCCACTGGCTGACGCAATGCGCCTCGTCCACCGCGATGAGGCTGGTGCCGATACGGCGCAACAGCGCCAGCGTGCCCCCCGATGCCAGCCTTTCCGGCGCCATGTAAAGCAGCTTGAGACGCCCCTCATCCAGAGCAGCAAAGACCTCTTCCGTCTCATCCTCGGTGTTTGCAGAGGTCAACGCGCCTGCCTCTACCCCGGCAGCGGTCAGGGCGCGCACCTGATCGCGCATCAGCGCGATGAGCGGAGAAATGACAACCGTAACGCCGGACCTCATCAGCGCAGGCAACTGAAAACACAGGGATTTTCCACCACCTGTCGGCATGATGGCCAGCGTGTTCTGCCCCGCCGCGACAGAGGAGACAATCTCCTCCTGTCCCGGGCGAAAGGCCGAAAAGCCGAATATCGAGGAAAGGAGCGCCCCTGCAGGCTGCATCTGCATCAGGAGCCGTAGAAGAAGCCGGCGTTGTTTTGCAACGTATTGCGCAGGATCAACAGGGCGATAAAGGCGACAAGCGGGGCAAGATCCAGCCCCGGTGTGGCGGGCAGGAAGCGGCGGATCGGCTGGTAGATTGGCTCGAGCAGGCGGCAAAGCCCGTACCAGATTTGCGCCACCTGAGGCTGACGTAGGTTAAGGACCTGAAAGTTGATCAGCCAAGACAGGATGATATGGGCGATCATCACGAACCAGACAACATTCAGGATCAGTTCCAGCGCCTGAAAAAGCGATACCATTCTTGCTCTCCGCCAAATCTCTGGATGACAGGTAAATCGAACCGGGTCGCACTGCAACCCGTGTAACGCAGCGTTCACTGTTGACCTTTCTCTGATGGCAGGTGGATATCGGGGGGAAGCAAGCAAGAGGATGCCATGTACCCTTTCGTTCGAATGGCAAAGGCACTTTGGCAGGCGCGACGCCAGCCGCCGCTTGGCCTGTTGGATAGCCATGTGTCGGAGCATATCTGCTGGCCATGGGATCTGGACCTCTGGGTTGAATTGAACAATGGTCGAACCTTGACGCTGTTCGATCTGGGCAGGGTGCCACTGGGCGTGCGCACCGGCCTTAGCACACATCTGGTCAGGCAGCGCTGGGGCCTGACCGTCGCCGGGAGTTCGGTGCGTTACCGCCGCCGCATCCGCGCCTTTGAGCGCTTCACCATGTACAGCCGCTGCATCGGTTGGGACGCCCGCTTCATCTATATGGAGCAGAGCATGTGGAAGGGCGGCGAATGCGCCAACAATCTCTTGATCCGTTCGGCTGTCACCTCGGCCAAGGGGATTGTGCCCCCGGCAGAGGTTTTGAAAGTGCTTGGCCACGAAGGTGAAAGCCCCGCTTTCGCGCCTTGGGTGCAGGCCTGGATCGATGCCGAGGCCCAACGCCCCTGGCCTCCGGCGAAATGAGATGGGCCGCAGGGCGATGCGCGCCTTGCCAGACGCCGGTTTTTCAGGCTTGATCGGCCGCAATGACCCGGGGGAGAGGCAGCATCATGGCAGTATCGGCGCGTAAACGTATCTGGGGCTGGTATTTCTTTGACTGGGCCAGTCAGCCTTACAACACCCTGTTATTGACCTTCATTTTCGGCCCCTATTTTGCCGAGGTTGCCCGGGCGCATTTCGCCACGCAAGGGTTGGATGCAGAGGCTGCAGGGGCAGCGGCACAAGCCTATTGGGGTTGGGGGCAGACCCTTTCGGGGGTACTTATCGCCCTATTGGCACCGGTTCTTGGGGCAATAGCCGATGGATCGGGCAAGCGCATGATCTGGATCTGGGTCTTTTCCGGCTTTTATGTGGTTGGTGCATGGATGATCTGGACTTTGACGCCCAGTTCGCCCGACCTGTTCTGGGCGATGATCTGGTTTGGTATTGGCCTCATTGGCATGGAATTTGCCACCATCTTCACTAATGCGCTTATGCCGGATCTGACTGGTGACGAGGATATGGGCAAGGTTTCCGGGTCGGGATTTGCCTTTGGTTATCTTGGCGGCATCATCGCTTTGGTGATCATTCTGCTGTTCTTCGCAGAAAATACCACGACGGGGCAGACATTGATCGGGGCGGATCCGCCCTTTGGCCTGAACGCGGCTGAGCGGGAAGGCACGCGCGCCGTCGGCCCCTTTACCGCGATATGGTATGCGCTTTTCATGATCCCCTTCTTTTTGTGGGTCAAGGAACCGAAGATGCGCGCGCGCGCGGTAAACCTCCGCGCCTCCCTTTGTGACCTTTGGCGACTGATCCTTTCCCTGAAAGACCGGCAAAGCCTGGGGGCGCATCTTGTCAGTTCCATGTTCTACCGCGATGCACTGAACGCACTTTACGGGTTCGGGGGGGTCTATGCGTCAGGAGTTCTGGGTTGGTCAGTGACCAAGATCGGTGTGTTCGGGATTGTCGGCGCCCTGTCGGCAACGGTCTTTAGCTGGCTGGGCGGCAAGATGGACAGTTCTCGCGGGCCAAAACCGGTTATCAACCTGTCTATGTATGTTTTGATCCTTGTCTGTCTGGTCATTGCGGGCATGTCACGCGATGCCTTCTATGGGATGCCCTTTTCCGCAGGATCGCCGTGGCCCGACTATATCTTTTATGGTTGCGGCATTCTGATTGGCGCAGCGGGCGGCACTCTGCAATCGGCCAGCCGGACGATGATGGTCTTTCACACCACGAAAGATCGCGCGACGGAATCCTTTGGTCTTTACGCCCTTTCCGGCAAGGCAACCGCCTTTATCGCACCTTTCTGCGTCGCGCTTTTCACCATGATCAGCGGATCGCAGCGCATCGGTATTGCAATTCCGTTGATTGCGCTTTTCCTTGTCGGCATGTTTTTTCTGAGATGGGTCAAACCGATGGGCGAGCGTGAATGATCAGAAGTGGCGTTCGGCGCCACCTTGCGGCGCTTCTTATTTTTTGGCTGGCGACTCTGCCCGCTTCGGCGGCGCCGCTCGCCAACCAGCTTTTCGGCGCGATGAAGCAAGCCTCGGCCCAGCCGCCCTCTGCAATCGGCTCTTACGCCAAAGGGTGCGCATCGGGGTTGGTGCAACTGCCGGAAAGCGGCCCGACCTGGCAGGCGATGCGCCTGTCACGCAATCGTAACTGGGGTCATCCGGTGTTGGTGGATTATCTGAAGGACCTCTCGCAGGGGGCCACGACCATCGGCTGGAAAGGCCTTTATTTCGGCGATATGAGCCAGCCGCGCGGCGGGCCGATGACCTCCAGCCATTCCAGCCACCAGACGGGCCTTGATGTCGATATCTGGTATCTGCCGCCCGCCAGCCTCAGCCTTAGCCGGGCAGAACGCGAAACGATCAGCGCCAATATAGTGCGCACGGACGACCAGCGAACCGTCAACCGCAACTGGACCCCTGCCCATAAAGCGCTGTTGCGCATGGCGGCTTCGGACAAGCGCGTCGACCGGATCTTTGTCGCTGCCGCCGTCAAGATCGACATGTGCAAAGGCGCCCGCCCGGCTGACAAGGCCTGGCTGCAGAAGATCCGGCCAATCTATGGGCACCATGACCATTTTCATGTGCGACTGAAATGCCCGGCCGGGTCGCCATCTTGCGAAAAGCAGACACCGACCGTGGCCAGCCTGTCGAATGGCGGCGACGGATGTGACGAAAGCCTGACTTGGTGGGTGACCACCTATCTCGAAGAGTTGAAGAACCCGCCCAAACCAAAGCCCGGCGCCAAGAAGGCCAAGCGCAAGAAGGGTGCGCGGGATTTCACCATGGCGGACCTGCCGCGCGCTTGCGAAAAAGTACTGAAAGCCAACTAGATGAAGTGGCTTTTTTTGGGAACCGCTCTGGCGCTCTCGCCCGGAATTGCCTTGGCTGAGGGTCGGGCAGAGGTTGTCGGGCGCTATGCCTTTGCCGAAAAGATCCCCTATTTTGGCGGCTTTTCGGCGGTGGAATTTTCCGAGGACGGACAGCAATTTGTCGCCCTTTCGGATTCAGCCGTGCTCTTTTCCGGCAGCGTCAACCGGGATGATGCCGGGACGATCCTTGGCGTCATGCTGGCGGGCGGCGGCGCTGCCTTGCGGGATGAGGCAGGCGCTGAACTTCAAGACCCTTGGGACGATTCCGAAGGGCTGGCGCTTTTGCCGGACGGCGATCTGATGATTTCGTTCGAACTGCGCAACCGGGTTGCCCGCTATACGGCGGACGGGCAGCTGTTGCAGACCCTGCCGGACAGTATCTTTGCGACGGTCATGGGAAACTGGGGGTTGGAGGCGTTGGCGGTTGATACTGACGGCGCGCTCTTTGCTATGGCAGAGGGCGACAGTCAGGGGATAGACGAGATTCCGGTCTGGCGTTTTGCCGACGGCGCCTGGTCAGAGGCCTTTCGCCTGCCCGAAGACCATACATGGCGGCCGGTTGGCGCCGATTTTGGCCCCGATGGTCGGCTTTATCTGCTGGAACGCGACTTCTGGGGGTTCATCGGCTTCATGACCCGGATCAGGCGGATCAGCCTTGAGGCGGACAAGGTTACCGGCGACGAGATTCTGTTTCGCAGCAATGCCGGGCATTACGGCAACGCAGAGGGCCTTTCCGTCTGGCAGGATGCTGCGGGCCAGATCAGGCTGACGCTGGTAACCGACAATAATTTCACCCCGACATTGGTTCAGGAATTCATTGATTTGCGGGTAAGCGACTGACAGGGCCAACCTCTGTCTTGACCCAAGCCGGGCAAGAGCCTAAGGGGGCGCGTCCTGCCTGGCCGTTATCGGCCTTTAAGGCCCAAGTATCCGCAACCTTGTCAAAACGGAAAGACACATATGCGCTCCCTTATCCCCGGCATCCTTGCCATGGCCGCCATCGTCGTGGCCTCCAACATTCTGGTGCAATACCTCTTTGGCCAATGGCTGACCTATGGCGCATTTACCTATCCTTTCGCCTTTCTGGTCACAGACCTGACCAACCGTTTTCAGGGTGCCGCCGCGGCCCGCAAGGTTGTTCTTGTCGGCTTCGTGGTCGGGCTGATCTGTTCGCTTATCGGTTCGCAAATCATGGGGGAATTCGGGCCGCTGGTGACGCTGCGGGTGGCGATGGGCTCTGGCCTTGCCTTTCTTTGCGCCCAGCTTTTGGATATTTCGGTCTTTAACCGGTTCCGCGACGCCAGTTGGTGGAAGGCGCCTTTCGTCTCGACCCTTGTCGGCGCCAGCCTTGATTCGGCGGTTTTCTTCACCATCGCATTTGCCGGGTTCCTCAGCTTTCTTGAGCCGGCCAACGATGTCAGCTGGGCAGCAGAAGCCCTGCCACTGATCGGGCTGCCATTTGCCCCCGTCGCGCCGCTTTGGGTTTCACTGGCCACCGCCGACTGGCTGGTCAAACTTTCGCTTGCCGTTATCGCTTTGATACCTTTCAGACTCATTGTCTCGAATTTTACCAAAAGGGTTGCGTGATTTCTTTTGACAACCACAAAATCTGTGGCAACCTCCTAGGTAACGGCAACCATGAAAGGAGGTGATCCAGTGTCTAGAGTGATATTGGAGAGAGGTGTCAGGACAGTCAGGGGGGCCGTGGTCTGAGGGCAAACCCAACGACTGTAACCCCTATCTGGGCCGCGCCGGTTTCGGCACCCTAACTGGGCCATCTCCTTAGATCTCGGGGGGCCGCTTCGTTGGACGAGGCGGCCCTTACCTTTGTCGGACAGGCCCCGTGCCGGGACCCGGCGCGGCATTTTTCCAGACGGGTCGCGCTTGCGGGACTTTGCAGTGCCGCTATTTCATCTATGGTCATCGGCATGTTGTGGATCACCGACGAAATATCCCTGGCCGATTGGGAATTGAGCGAAAGCTTTTCGCGGGCGTCCGGTCCCGGCGGGCAGAATGTGAACAAGGTATCAACGGCGGTGGAGTTGCGTTTCGAGGCAGAAAGAAGCCCGGCCCTGACCCCTGCCACCAAGGCGCGGCTGAAGCGGCTGGCGGGACGGCGCTGGACGCTCGACGGTGCCATCGTCATCCGCGCCGAAGAGACTCGAAGCCAACTGCAAAACCGCGCCCTTGCCCGCGAACGGCTCGCAGAGATGATCCGCGCCGCCTTGGTGGCGCCGAAGCGGCGCGTAGCGACAAGGCCGACGCTGGGCAGCCAGCGCCGCAGGTTGAAGGGCAAGGCGGTGCGATCAGCCGTGAAAGCCATGCGGGGGAAAATCGAGGATGAGTGATTTGCCGGACGGAGCGCCCTGATGTCAGGCCCTACCCGTGATGACCTTCTGGCCCGCGCCACGCGGTTAGCCGCCGCATGGGGCCCCCTTGCCGAGCCGCCGCAACTCCTCAGCAACCGCGAGAATGCGGTTTTCAAACTGACGCTGGTAGAGGGGGGGCGGGCCGCGCTCCGGCTGCACAGGCCCAGTTATCAGTCGCTTGCGGCGATCGAGGCAGAGCTTGACTGGACCTTGCGTCTGGCCAACGGTGGCCTGAACGTGCCCCGCCCTTGCCGGGCCAGGGACGGCGCCCTTGTGGTGCGGGATGAGAGCGGTCTGGCCAGCCT
>JBARVM010000458.1:0-3110 GCA_049646265.1 Paracoccaceae bacterium | reverse complement strand
TAAGACCCGCCCTGCAACCATTGATCCCGCAATCAGTCGGCGCTATCACGGATCAGCAGTCTGGAATGAAAACATGGCCCGTCTTTATCACGTTCCCCTATCACCCTTTTGCCGCAAGGTGCGCCTGACGCTGGCGGAAAAGAAGATCGAGGTTGAGCTGGTCGAGGAACGCTATTGGGAACCTTCGGGCGACTTTCTGCACCGCAACCCCGCGGCCAAGGTGCCGGTCCTGAAAATCGACAGCCGCACCCTCTCCGAGAGTCAGGCGATTTGCGAATTTCTCGAAGAAACCGTGCCCGAACCCCGGCTGATGCCGCGCGACCCCGATGCACGGCACGAGGTGCGGCGGCTCTGCGCCTGGTTCGATGACAAGTTCCATCAGGAAGTCACTTCCAAACTGCTCTATGAACGGGTGAACAAGAAGCTGATGGGGCAAGGCTACCCGGATTCGCGCAATGTGAAATATGGCGCCAGCCGCATCAAATACCACCTTGATTATCTTAGCGGCCTTCTCGATCAGCGCCGCTGGCTGGCGGGTGACCAGATGACACTGGCGGACCTGACCGCCGCGGCGCATCTTTCCTCGCTCGATTATATTTCCGATGTGGACTGGAACCGCGCGCAAAGCTTGCGCGACTGGTATGCCAAGATAAAATCGCGCCCCTCCTTCCGCTCTATCCTTGCCGATCAGGTGCCGGGCTTCCTGCCCCCGCCCCATTACGCCGACCTGGATTTCTGACCGGGCGCGATTAACAAAATATTTACCATGCGGGCGCAGGCTTTGTGCATGAGCACATCTCCGTTCGGTTTTAACGAAGCACCACTATCGCTGTTCGATGCTGACGAGGCACCGGAAATCAGCTTGCCAACAGGGGGGCGGTTGCCCTCCTACATTGCCGATCACCGCAAACGTCTGCGGGACCGGTTCATGACCGGCGGGGCGGCGGCCCTGCCGGACTATGAACTTCTGGAACTGGTGCTCTTTCGCGCCATTCCCCGGCAGGATGTAAAACCGCTGGCCCGCCGCCTGCTGAACCATTTCGGTGACTTCAGCGGCGTGCTTTCAGCCCCCCTTCCGCGGCTGATGGAGGTGGCGGGGGTCGGCCCCTCTGTCGTACAGGAACTAAAGATCGTGGAGGCGGCGGCACATCGGCTGTCACAGGCGCGGGTGATGAACCGGGCGGTGCTTTCCTCCTGGGATGCTTTGTTGGAATATTGCCGGGCGGCCATGGGCCATCTGCCGCATGAACAGTTCCGCGTCCTTTATCTTGATCGCAAGAATACCCTCATCGCGGACGAGGCGCAGGCGCGCGGCACTGTCGATCATGTGCCGGTCTATCCGCGCGAAGTGGTGAAACGCGGGTTGGAACTCAACGCCTCGGCGCTGATCCTGGTGCACAACCACCCCTCGGGCGATCCCACCCCGTCAGAGGCGGACATACTCGTCACCAACCAGATCCATGACGCGGCAGAGGTGATGGGGATGGTGCTGCATGACCACCTGGTCATCGGGCGCAGCGCTGTGCTCAGCTTTCGCAGCGAAGGGTTTCTTTAGCGCGCTGCCGCCAGCGTGGCGAACCTGTCCACCACATCGGCACTCATGACCAGCCGCTGCCCGATCGCACTGCAATCCGGCATGGAAAAGCTGATCGCGCCGACAGTTGGTTGCAGCCGATCGCCTGTGGCCAGTGTCGTCGCCAAAAGATCATGGCCGCAGTTGGCGCTATTCACCTCGACCGAGATTTCGATATCGGCAACCGTGCTGCCGGTCGCGGTGGTGATCACCTCTGCCATCATCGGATAGGGCAGGGTCGGATCGCCCAGAACCGTCACATTGACCTGATCGCTCAGATCGGCGTTTCCGGGGTTGTCGGCACGGAAATGACCGGCGCTGTTGAATGTGGCGCCATTTGTATAACCGTTCAGGTGAATGCCGGATGTCTTGCCGCGCGTCATCACTGCCAGCCGCTGCACCAGCCCGAAATCGGGGATCAGCCGTGCCTCTTCCAGCACCAGGCCGGAATCCAGCTCTACCGACACTTTCGCGAGGTTTTTCAGGGCTGGCAAGGTCATCGACAGATTGCCCAAATTGTCCAGACGTTCGGCAAAGACCATGGCGCCTTGCCGGATGATGACCTTTTCATTTGTGTGGCAAGAGGCGGAGACGTTCAGGTCCACAACCGCTGGGGCCTTGGTCGCCAAAGTCAGCGTCGGTACGGAACAGGTCCGGCCGAACTGATCCGTTGCGCGAAGCGCCGGAGAATCCGGTGTTTCATAGCTGCTGGTGATCGCATCGATCTTGGCGGCGAGGCTAAGGCTCGACGTAATGTCCAAAGAGGCGGTCGGCGGCAGGTCAGGCAAAAGCGGTGCTGCCGTGCTGAGGGCGTCGTTCACCGCAACAACGTCCGGGTCTTTTGCTGGGGTTGCGGCGCTGAGAGCCGCTTGCGCACTGGTTGCCGCACTTGCGGCCGATCCCATGGACCAGTCCAAAGGCGATTTGCCAGCGTAATAGGCCTGCCCAGCCGCAAAAGCAGTTGCCGTTGCAACCGCCACCACAGCGACCATGCGAACACTGACCTGCATGCAAACCTCCCAGACTTCGGTTTTCCCCAAGCCTGTCTACCAATCGATCTGGGCGCGAGCGTGACCCAACCAAGGAGTACGAAAATTGACCGGCACCGGGCGCCGCCCAGATATTGTAGCGCTATGACACCACGGGCGAGATATAGGCCGCCCTGCCGGCATTAGGGCGTTTGTTGGGCGAAAATCTGGGCGCGTCCGGCCCGCGGCGCCCCGCTGCTGCGAGGCGCGAACGCGCGCTGGCATTCACCGGTGCAAGCGGTTTAGGTCAGACGGCCGTGGCAGTGTTTGAACTTCTCGCCCGAACCGCAGGGGCAGCTGTCATTGCGCGCGGGGTTGCCCCATGTGGCCGGGTCATCCTCGACAAAGCCTGCCGCGGGGCTTGCGGCAACGGCGGCGGCCGGTGCAGTGGCCCGCGCCGCTGGTGCCGCCTTGGGCGCCGCGGCCTGCTGCTGCATGGTCTGCTGCAAGATCGCCTGCTGTTCCGCTTCGGTCAGCGGGCGGATCTGCGACAGTTTCTGGGTGATATC
>JBARVM010000457.1:0-11605 GCA_049646265.1 Paracoccaceae bacterium | reverse complement strand
CTGTTATTCCCTGTTTGACGCGGCCCGGCTTGCCGGATAGGTCTGCGATGTCAGGCAGGGGATAGGAAATGACCACGCGCGCGCCGCTGTTTACGCCGGTTCTGATCGGCGGTTGCCTGATCATCATGATCGGCTTTTCCATCCGTGCCAGTTTTGGCGTTTTCCAGATTCCGATCGCCGAGGAGTTTGGCTGGCTGCGCGCCGACTTTTCGCTGGCCATCGCCATACAGAATCTGGCCTGGGGCATTGGTCAGCCAATCTTTGGTGCGCTGGCCGAAAGGTTTGGCGACAGGCGGGCGATCATTGCCGGGGCGCTATTCTACGCCGCCGGGCTGGTGCTGTCCTCCTTCGCGGTCACGCCGGGGCAACATCAGTTTCTGGAAATTCTGGTCGGGTTTGGCGTGGCCGGAACCGGGTTCGGGGTCATCCTTGCGGTGGTCGGCCGGGCCGCAAGTGCCGAAAACCGGTCGCTTGCGCTCGGCATTGCGACGGCGGCGGGTTCGGCCGGTCAGGTGATTGGCGCGCCGATCGCGGCGGCGCTTTTGGACTACTATCCGTGGCAGACCGTCTTCATCATCTTCGCCGTGGCGATCATTGCCGTGCTTGCCGTTTTGCCAATGTTGCGCGCGCCAGAAGCCGCCAGCCGCGCCGAGTTGGAAGAAAGCATGGGCACGGTTGTCCTGCGCGCCTTTCGTGATCCGTCCTATACGCTGATCTTCCTTGGCTTTTTCTCTTGCGGCTACCAGCTTGCCTTTATCACCGCGCATTTTCCCGCCTTTGTCACGCAGGTCTGCGGCTCTATCGACCCGAACGGGGCGTTGGCCAGCCTGGGCATCAACAGTACCGCCCGGCTCGGTGCTATCGCCATTTCAGTCATCGGTCTGGCCAATATCGTCGGCAGTGTCATGGCGGGCTGGCTCGGCAAGCGCTATTCAAAGAAATATTTACTGTCGGCCATCTATGCCGGGCGCACCATCGTTGCCGCATGGTTCATCATGTCAGAGATGACGCCCACAACGGTTCTGGTCTTTTCGTTGCTGATGGGGTCCCTTTGGCTGGCGACGGTGCCGCTGACCTCTGGCCTTGTCGCGCATTTGTATGGGTTGCGCTATATGGGCACACTTTACGGCATCGTCTTTTTCTCGCACCAGCTTGGGTCATTCCTTGGCGTCTGGCTGGGCGGGCGGCTCTTTGATGCCTATGGCAGTTACACGGTCGTCTGGTGGATCGGTGTCGGCATCGGGGCCTTTTCGGCGCTCGTGCATCTGCCGATAAAGGAAAAGCGGGTTCAGCTGGCCGCCGCCTGAATCATGTAGCGCGCGGTCATCAGATCCAGATGTGCGCCGCCGCCATTCTTGCAAAGCGTGATCTCTTCGGGCGTGTTGCGGCGGAAGCGGCCAGAGGGCAGGTCGTAATAATCCGCCCTGATATCGCCTTCGCTGATCGCGCCTTCGGCAAGAGGCGCCATCAGTTCGCCGATATGGCCAATGGTCGTGGCGCGGCTGTCGACAAAGACTGAGCCGCGGCGAAAGCAATCACTGTCAACCTCTCTCATATCCGCACGATAGGCACCGATCAGGTCCAGATGGGTTCCCGGCGCCAGCCATTCGCCCTTGATCAGCGGCGCGGTGGCCATGGTCGTCGTCGCGATTACCTCTGCCCGGCGCACCGCCTTCTCCAGATCATCTTCTGGCCGCGCGCCGGTCTCGTCGGCAAAGCGGCGGGCGGCGGCGGGGTCGCGCGCCCAGACGGAAAAGCGCGCCGCCGGAAAGGCGGCCCCATAGGCCGTCACCATTGACCGCGCCACGGCACCTGCCCCGACGATCAGAAATTCCGTCGCGTCGGGCCGGGCCAGCAGCCGCGCGGCCAAGAGGCTGTCGGCGGCGGTCTTCCATTTCGTGACCATGCCGAAATCCAGAAGCGCCTCCAACCGGCCATCCTCGGCCGACATAACCGCTACAAGCCCGTTGATCGCCGCCTGTCCGTGGCGTTCGGGATTGTGGGGAAAGATCGTTGCCGCCTTGACTGCGATACCTACCCCTTCGATCCAGGCGGACCGGTTGAGCAAAGTGTCCGGCCCGTTGCGCAGGATCACGTCCGCCACTTCGGCCCGTGCGCGGCTGTGCCCGGCGATGAACGCCTCTGTCAGCACCAGCCAGTCCAACTTTGCCTCGATCTCGGGCCCGATGACATCTATCTGCAAAAGGCTGCCTCCTTTTCATTCAGTAGACCGCAATCCACCAATCTGGCAGCCAGACCCGCCGGTCCATCGAACAGATGGACCTGCCAGCCGCGCCCCTCTGCCACCTGAATATTCTCTAGCCGGTCATCGGTAAACAACAGCGCCTCTGGCGGGATGCCGCAATCAGCCTCGACCATTTCGTAGATGCGCGGGTCCGGTTTGATCACACCCATCCGGCCCGAAATATAGTGCCGGTCAAAGTCCTGCAGGAAAGGAAGCTTTGGCAAGGCATATTCAAAGGTGTAGCGGCCGAAGTTCGTCAGGGCGAAAACCGGGATGCCGCGCGCGCGCAAGGCGTCTTTCAGCTGCAGCGAATGGTCGATAAGGGGGCTGGCGATGTCGGTCCAGCGATCGTACCAAAGCCGGATCATCGCTGACCATTCGGGGTAACGTTCGGCCCAATCATAGACGGTTTCGCGGAAAAGCGCGCCGCTGTCGATCTCATCATTCATGCCGTGCAAATCAACCTCGGCAAACATGCGCACCCGGTCGGCAGGGTCCATGATGGTGTCGAAAAACCTTTCGGGTTGCCAGGATACCAGTACGTTTCCCACATCGAAGATAACAGCCCGTGGTTTCATCCGCGTTTTTCCATGCGTCGGCGCACTGCTTCGCGCCAGACGGTATAGAGCCCGGCCCATGAAATGAGCGCTATGCCAATCCAGGCGACCGCGTCTGGCCGGGTGTCGAATATCATGGCGCCCCAGAGGATCGCCATGGGCATTCCGGCATATTCAAGGGGCGCTACCAGCGACGCCTCTGTCGTTCGGTAGGCCTGACCGATCATCAGCCCGCCCGTCGTCACCGCGATGCCTGTTACCAGAAATGCCGGCCAGTCCGCCATTGCAGGCCAGACCCACGGGCGAAAGAGAAACGCCAGGGCGCCGCCATCGACCGCCACAAGATGGCCGTCGCCGACAAAAAGGCCCATCAGGCTGCTGACCAGGATAAAGCCCACCTGGACATAAAAACTGAGCGTGGGCGCACTTTCTGTGGCCCGCATGCGCCGGATCATCAAAAGCGAACCGGCATAGCAAAGGGCCGAGGTGACGATCAGCAGCGCGGCGGGCTGGATAGACCCTGCGCCGGGCCGCATCATCACGATAACGCCCGCCATCCCCACCACGACGGCCAGCCAGCGGCGGGGGCCGACCGCCTCCCCCATCAAGAGGCGCGACAGGAGTGTCACGAACAGCGGAGAGACAAAGGCAAGTGCCACGGCGTCGGCGAGCGGCAGGACCGAAAGGCCAAGAAAATAGGTGACGTTTGACAGCATCACCAGCCCGACCCGGAAAAGATGTTCGCGCGGTCGCCCGGTGCGCAGCTGGCGAAACCCGGCGGCAGATCGGGAAATCAGGAGGCAGATGATCGTCATCCCGACCAACGCTCGGATCAGGATCACCTCATGCAGCGGGTAGTTTCCTGACAGAAACTTCACCGCCACATCATTGCCAGACAGGATCACCGCGCCGCCCAGCGCAAGGGCTATTCCTTGAAATGGCCCGGCCATCATGCCGCGCGCACGCCCTACCGTCACCCGCGCACCGCCTCTTTCAGCGCCCGGTCGAGCCGGTCGAGAAACCGCGCCCGGTCCGCCTTGGAAAAGGCCGGGCCGCCGCCCTGACGAAAGGGATCGGCCGACCGCAGATCAGACATGAGATCGCGCGTGGCCAGAACCATGCCGATATTGGCCGCTGTCAGAAGCTCGCCGTTATGTTTGACCACGATGGCCCCCGCCGCGATGGTTTTGGCCGCCAGGGGAATGTCGGCGGTAACGACAACATCGCCTTTCGCCGCATGGCCCGCAATCCATTTGTCAGCCTCGTCCGGCCCTTCGGTGACATAAATCATTTCGACCAAAGGGTGGGCAACCGGCCTGATCCCGCCATTGCACACCATATAGACCTTGGTGCCCTGACGTTCGGCAACGCGCACCGCTTCTGCCTTGACCGGGCAAGCGTCGGCATCGATGAAAAGGCTCACGAATAAAGCGCCTCGGCGTGAAAGCCGATATGCTCGCCCATGAAGGTCGAAATGAAGAAATAGCTGTGGTCATAGCCCGGCTGCATGCGGAACTGGCCGTTTTGGCGCCGTTCGGCCATGGCATGGGCCAGCGCCTCTGGTTTCAGCAGATCCAGAAACTGATCCTTGGTGCCCTGATCGATCAGCATCGGCCCGTCAAAACCAAGGCGGCGCATCAGCAAGGTTGCATCATGCGGCGCCCAGGCCGTTTCATCGGCGCCAAGATAGGCCTGAAACTGCTTGCGCCCCCAGTCAGACGCGGTCGGGTTGGCAATCGGCGCAAAGGCGGAAACCGAACGGTAACGCCCCGGCAGACGCATCGCCAGCGTCAGGGCGCCATGTCCACCCATGGAATGGCCGCTGATGGACTGGCGATCCTCGTCTATGGCGAAATTCGTGGCGACCAGCGCGGGCAACTCCTCTGCCAGATAGTCCCACATGCGGTAATTGCTGGCCCATGGCGCCTCGGTCGCGTTGAGGTAAAAGCCAGCGCCCTTGCCAAGATCATAGGCCTCATCGTCGGGCACGCTCTCACCGCGCGGCGAAGTGTCGGGAAAGACCAGCGCGATACCCTGTTCGGCCGCCCATGCCTGTGCGCCTGCCTTGATCATCGCATTTTCATGGGTGCAGGTCAGGCCGGAAAGAAACCACAAGAGCGGAACAGGTTCCTCTGCCGCCTCTGCCGGAAGGAACAGGCCGAACGTCATGTCGCAGCCAAGCGTGTCAGAGGCATGGCTATAGACGCCTTGAATGCCGCCAAAACACTTGTTTTCCGAAATAGTCTGCATGTTTCCTCCGTTACAGATGGCTGACCCAAGCGATCACCGGCGAGATCGTGGCAATGCTGGCCAGGGTAGAGATCAAAATGGCCGCGGACACCCTTTGCGCCGCGACCCCGTAATGTTTGGCGAGCATAAAAACATTGCCCGCCACGGGCAATGCGGCTGCTGCTATCATGACGGCGGCGGCAAAAGGTTCCACCCGAAAGATCAAAAGGGCGGAAAGGGCGACAGCCGCGGGATGTAGCACCAGCTTGGCCAGTGACAGCCAAACGGCAATCGACAGCCGTTCCGCCGATCGGGCGGCCAGCGATGCGCCAATGGCAAAGAGGGCGCAGGGTGTCGCGGCACTGCCCAAGAGGGTCAGAAACTCCGCCGCCGGCGCCGGTATGGGCAGGTTAAGGGCGGACCACAAAAGCCCGGCAGCCATGGAGACGATCATCGGGTTGGCGACAAGTCCGCCGGCCAAGGCTCCAAGAACCGCGGCCCGCAGGCGGCCAGCCCTGGCGCCGGTGATCATCAGGGTTATCAGACTGGAAAAGACGATCAGGTCGATCGATAGCACCATCAGGATCGGCCCGACAGCTCGTTCACCCAGCAGCAGGACCAGCATCGGCACACCCAGAAACCCGGTATTGCCGATCACGCTGCATTGCGCCTCTACCGCCATTTCGGGCAATGGGCGCCCGCGAAGCCGGGCAACGGCAAAGGTCAGGCCATAGACCGCCAGACTACCGGTCAGATAGGCTCCGACGAAGCGGCCATCGAACAGTTCGGTTGGCGAAAGGCTTGCCGCGAAACGAAAGAGCATGGCCGAAAGGGCGAAGTAAAAGACGAATTTCGTGAGCCAATCGGTGGCAACCTCGGGGAATAGGCGCGTCCGCGCTGCCCACCAGCCAAGGCCGATCAGCATGAAAAACGGCAGGGTCTTGACAAAGATCGCCAGCATGAGAATGCGCCTAGCATGCCGCCACCCGACGGGCCAGCCTAAGCGGAAAGAACCGTCATTATTTCATCGAGCGGCTTTTTCAGCTTGGCCGCCGCTGGCACGGTCGCTGTGTCGGCGGCATGGCCCACGACAAGGATCATCACCGGTTTTTCATTGTCCGAGCGGTTGCAAAGGCTGTTGAGGAACTTCATCGGATTGGGTGTGTGGGTTAGTGTCGACAGCCCCGCGTGATGCAGCGCCGTGATCAATATTCCCGTCGCTATGCCGACGCTTTCGGGAACATAGTAATTCTTGTAGCGCTGCCCTTCCTGCGTGACGCCGTAACGTTGGGCAAAAATGACAATCAGCCAAGGCGCGATGTCGAGGTGCGGTTTCGACGCACCAGTGCCGATCGGCTCCAGCGCCGTCAGCCATTCGTCGCCACCGCCGCCCTGATAGAACGCCTCCTCCTCCTCTTCCGCCGCTTGACGGATCCGGGCCTTCAGCGCCGGATCGGAAATGGCGACAAAATGCCAGGGCTGGTGGTTGGCGCCTGATGGGGCGGTCCCGGCGGCGGCGACACAGGCGGCGATGAGCGTCTCTGGCACCGGCGTAGGGCTGAAGTCGCGCACCGAATGGCGCTTTTTCATATAGTCACGAAAGGTTTCCGCCGATTTCAGCGCCTCGCCTTCCTCCAGCGCGACCCGGTCCGGCAGGGGCAGGGGGTGATATGTGGCTTGCTTGCGACTGTACATTCTGACCCCCTGCCTGTGTTAGCGCGCCTATCCTAGCCGCCGCCGATCAGGACGCCAGCGGCAAAAACCAGCGCCCCGCCAAGCACCACCTGAAAAGTTGCCCGCATGAAAGGGGTCTGCATGAATCTGTTCTGGATCCAGACGATCGCCCAAAGCTCAACAAAGACGACGGCCATGGCCAGCGCCGTCGCGGTCCAGAAATCGCTGATCAGATAGGGCAGCGCATGGCCCAAGCCGCCCAAGGTCGTCATGATGCCGGAGGCGAGCCCCCGCTTGACCGGCGAGCCGCGCCCGGAAAGGACGCCATCGTCATGTGCGGCCTCGGTAAAGCCCATGGAAATACCGGCGCCGACAGAGGCGGCCAATCCGACAAGTAGCGTCGTGGCCGGGTCATGCGTCGCGAAGGCCGTGGCGAAAATAGGTGCAAGGGTCGAAACCGACCCGTCCATCAACCCTGCCAATCCCGGCTGTACCCAGGTTAGGATGAACTGCCGGTGGGCGGCGCGGTTTTCTTCCTCTCGCGTGTCATCATCCAGATGCGCACCCTGCAAATTGCCCGCCGTTGCCTGATGTTTTGCCTCTGCCGCGGCCAGATCGCCCAAAAGCTTGCGTGTCGCCGCATCGGTGGTGCGCGATGCGGCGCGCAAATAAAAGGCCGCCGCATCCCGTTCCATCGCCTCGGCTTCGGCCCGCATCCGATCCAACCCAAGGTTCTCGACCAACCACACCGGATTTCGGGCATAAAAACCCGCAACATGTTCGCGGCGGATCAGGGGGATCACCGGACCAAAGCGCGCCTGATGCCGGTCGATCAGCCAGCGGCGGTGGGTGTCCTCCTCCTCTGCCATGGCGTCGAACATGGTTGCGGATGCGACGAAATCCTTGCGAAGCCGTTCCGCATAGGTCCGGTAGATCCGCGCGTCATCTTCTTCGGACGAGATGGCCAGTGCCAAAATTTCCTGTTCCGACAGGTCGGAAAATCGGCGCCGTGAAGCAACACCCGGGATCATGATCCTCTCCTTCTTGGAACGATTCTAAGGTAGCCGGTCGAGCCCGCGCATGCAACCGAACTTGTGATCGAAAACCGGGCCTTGCTGGGCGACTAATTGCCAAGCGGGCACACCGGTCTGATTGTATTGCCCCATTCTCCGGTCTAGGCTTTGGCAAACGTTACCCGACGAGGAGACTGTCGTGCCAAATCTGCGTTTGACGTTCGGGCTGTTACTGGCAATCAGCTGCCTTCCGAACGGCGCCCTCGCAAAAAGCAATGCCGGGGGTTATCTGGCCGGGCGGCTGGCCAGTTCCCTGTCTGATTTCCAAACGGCGACGGACTATTTTGGCCAATCGCTGGCTTCGGGCCCGAGCGACAGCATCCTGCTGGAAAACGCGCTTCTGGCAGAGCTGGGTGCGGGCCATTTCGAAGAGGCGGCAAAACTGGCCGTAGAGTTGGACGCGCTGGAAGGCGGGAGTGTACTTGGCGATCTGGCGATATTGGTTGCTGCGGCCAAGGCTGGCAAATTTGACCAGGTTCTGGCGCTATTGGAAAAACAGAACTCCAAGGGCGACCTGATCAACAGTCTGGTGGGCGCATGGGCCAAGCTTGGCCTTGGTCAGATGTCGGCGGCCAGTGACGCATTCGACGAAACCGCCAAGAACCGCGATTTCAGCCCCTTCGCGCTTTATCACAAGGCTCTGGCCTTGGCGCTGGTAGGTGATTTCGGTGGGGCTGATGCGATCCTGTCGGACCCGAACGTCAGGCCGGCACTTGCCAGCCGTGGCGCGGTTCTGGCGCATGTAGAGGTTCTTAGCCAGCTGGAACGTACCGAGGATGCGCTGAAACTCTTGAATGGCGCATTGCGGCCTGACCCCGAGGACAAGCTTGTCAATGATATGCGGGCAGAGCTGGAGGCGCGGCATGCCGTCCCCTTCACGACCATCAACAATGCCACCGATGGGATCGCAGAGGTGTTTCTTGCCGTGGCCTCGGCGGTATCCGGCGACGCGGCGACCAATCGCCAATCCTCGCTCGATTCGCTTTTGTTTGCGCGCACAGCACAGTTTCTGCGGCCCGACCTTACCGACGCCGCCTTTTTGATCGCCGGCAATCTCGGCGCGCAGGGTCAGCACAAGCTGGCGATAGAGGCGCTTGCGGCCATCCCCGAGGATAACCCCGACTATCCGGCTGCCACTATTGGCCGGGCAGAGGCGATGATGGCGGATGGACAGCCCGATGCGGCGGTAGAGACGCTGCAGGCCCTATCGAAAGCCTCGCCGGAAAAATCGGATGTCTGGGCGGCGTTGGGCGACATGCTGCGGCGCAATGATCGGCATGGTGAGGCGATCGAGGCCTATGGTTCCGCACTGGCCCTGCGCGAGAATAGCGGCGGGGCCGACTGGCCGCTCTATTATGCGCGGGCGATCAGCTATGAGCGGGCCAAGCGGTGGCCCGAGGCAGAGGCGGATTTTCGCAAGGCACTGGAGCTTTCGCCAAACCAGCCAGCGGTGCTGAACTATCTTGGCTATTCCTATCTGGAACAGAAAAGCAATCTTGACGAAGCACTGGATATGATCCAGCGCGCCGCCCGCGCCCGGCCTGACGATGGCGCCATCGCTGACAGTCTGGGCTGGGCCTATTACCGGCTTGGTCGCTTTGAAGAGGCGGCGCCACAGATGGAACGGGCGATCGAGTTGATGCCGGTCGATCCCGTCGTCAACGATCATCTGGGGGATGTGTTCTGGATGGTCGGTCGCAAGCGCGAGGCTGAATTTCAGTGGCGCCGCGCCCTGTCCTTCAAACCGGAGACAGAGGCAGAGTCGGACTTCATCCGCCGCAAGCTGGAGGTGGGTCTGGACGCGGCACTGGCCGATGGCGACGGCTCGGTCACGGTTGCGCCCGACAATGGCGGTTAGGGAATTTGCCCCGGCCAAGGTCAACCTGACGCTTCATGTCACAGGCCAAAGGGCGGACGGTTATCATCTCTTGGACAGTCTGGTTGTCTTTGCCGATGTCGGCGATCTGGTGGAGGTGTCGGCGGCGCCCACACTGTCGATGGAGATCTCTGGGCCAAGGTCGGCCGGTCTGCGGCCTGATGACGATAATCTCGTGATCCGGGCTGCGCGATTTTTGAACCCGAGGGGTGCGGCGCGGATCGCGCTTACCAAGAACCTGCCGCTTTCGTCCGGTATTGGTGGCGGCTCCAGCGATGCGGCAGCCAGCATACGGGCGCTTTGTCGTCTTTGGGATATGCCCATACCGGATGCCGCTGGATGCGTCGCCCTGGGCGCGGATGTGCCGGTCTGCCTTGCGCCGGTGCCGCAACGCATGGCGGGCGTTGGCGAGGTGGTGGCAAGTTTGCCGCCGCTTCCCCCCGCCTGGCTTGTGCTTGCCAATCCGGGGGTGGAGGTTTCGACGCCCGCCGTTTTTCGTGCGCTGACGGATGCGGACAAGGGTGGCGGCATGCCGGCGCTTTTGCCTCAGTTCCCCGATGCGGTGGCGCTTGCCGCCTTTGTCAAAAGTCAGCGCAATGACCTGCAAGCGGCCGCCTGCAGCCTGGCGCCCGCGATAGGTGAATGTTTGGACCTATTGAGTTCAGCGGCGGGCTGTCTGGTGACGCGCATGTCGGGGTCTGGCGCCACCTCTTTCGGCCTTTTTGAAAGTGCGGCGCCGGCAGAGGCAGCCGCGGCCAGTTTGCGCGACCAAAGGCCGGGCTGGTGGGTTGCGGCCGCGCCGATATTGGGGGCCGGGAGTTAACCGATAGCGCCGCGTACCCCGCCGGTCTGACCGCGATCCAACAGAATATGATCGAGGATCGTACAGGCCATCATCGCCTCACCCACCGGGACGGCGCGGATGCCCACGCAAGGATCGTGACGGCCCTTGGTAACCAGATCGGTTTCTTGCCCGCCAAGCGTGACCGAACGGCGGGACGTCAGGATCGAAGAGGTCGGTTTGACGGCAAAGCGGCAGACAACATCCTGCCCGGTGGAAATGCCACCCAGAATCCCGCCGGCATGATTGGACAGATATTCGTGACCATTCGCGCCCATTCGAATCTCGTCGGCATTTTCAACGCCGGTCAGCTCCGCCGCCGCCATGCCCGCGCCGATCTCTACCCCTTTGACCGCGTTGATCGACATCATCGCGGCCGCAAGATCGGTATCGAGCTTTGCATAGACCGGCGCGCCGATACCGGCCGGAACGCCGCGCGCAATAACCTCGATCACCGCGCCAACTGAATTGCCACCCTTGCGCAGGGCATCCAGATGTTCAGCCCAGATCGCGGCTGCCGCCGCGTCGGGGCACCAGAAGGGGTTTCTTTCCACCTCTGCCAGGTCGAACCGGTCCCGGTCGGCGCGGAGTTGACCCATCTGCACCATATAGCCGCAAATCTCGACCCCTGGCACCAACGCCTTCAGCGCCTCCCGCGCAACGCCGCCGGCCGCTACCCGCGCCGCTGTCTCTCGGGCCGATGACCGGCCGCCACCTCGCGGATCGCGGATACCATATTTTTGGTGATAGGTGATGTCGGCATGGCCGGGGCGAAAGCTTTGGGCAATGTCGCCATAGTCCTTCGACCGCTGGTCGGTGTTTTCGATCATCAACTGGATGGGCGTGCCGGTCGTGCGCCCCTCATAGACGCCTGACAGGATGCGCACCTCGTCCGGCTCGCGCCGCTGGGTGGTATATTTGTTTTGGCCGGGTTTGCGCCGATCCAGCCAATGCTGGATCATCTCCGGCTGCAGCGCCACACCGGGCGGGCAGCCATCGATCGTAGCGCCAAGGGCCGGCCCATGGCTTTCGCCCCAGGTGGTGACGCGGAAGAGATGACCAAAGGTGTTGTAGCTCATGCCGGGCGCTCCTGCTCTTGCCTAAGGGCAT
>JBARVM010000456.1:0-1841 GCA_049646265.1 Paracoccaceae bacterium | reverse complement strand
TAAAATCTATTTACCTTATGATTGTAACGATTTTCGAGGGGTTTTTCTACAGTTTCATTACAGTCCCATTGGCGCGGGCATTTTTGGCAGTAGCGATGACAAGGTGCTGCCCCGCAGGGCAGGATAGTGGCGGGCCGGTGTCAGGCCGTTTCTGCCAGAATAGCATCGGCAACGATCCCCAGCGCCTTGTCGAGATCGGTGCGCTCGATCGTCAGGGGCGGCGACAGTGTCAGCACGGAGCCAGCGCTGATCTTGAAGCTCAGCCCTGCTTCCAGGCAGCGATAATAGATCCGTTCGGCGCGGGCCAGCGCCGGAGTTCGGCTGTCGCGATCCTCGACGATCTCGACCCCGAACATCAGGCCGCGGCCGCGAATATCGCCGACATGGGGGCACTGTCCCACGAGCCCGGCCAACATTTCCAGCGCATGGGCGCCCAGTTCGGCGGCGCGTTCCACCAGCCCTTCGTCACGAATGATGGCCAGTGTGGTCAGGGCGGCGCGGGCGGTGACGGGGTTTTTCTCGTGCGTGTAGTGCCCAATCGCAAAGTCGCCGCAGACATCAAGATCGCGCCGGGCCAACACGGCGGCAATGGGCAGGATGCCGCCGCCCAAGGCCTTGCCCAAGGTAACGATGTCCGGCACGACGCCGTCGTGGTCAAAGGCGAACATGCGGCCGGTTTTGCCAAGTCCGGTGGGGATCTCATCCATGATCAGCAGGGCGCCATGGCGGTGACAAGCCTCTTGCACGGCCTTCCAATAGCCCGGCGGCGGCACCACGGGCACGGCGCGCATCGGCTCGGCAATGACGGCGGCCACGTCGCCTTCGCGGGCCAGGACGAATTCGACCATCCGCGCGCAGGCCAGACCGCAGGTTTCCGGACCGGGATGGCCGTAGGCACAATGATAGCAGTTGAAGGGCGCCACATGTTCGGCCCCCGGCAGCAGGGGGCCGGCGATATGGCTGCGAAAGGTCGCCTCGCCGCCGACGCTCGCCGCGCCAAAGCCCGCCCCGTGAAAGGCGTCCCAGAAGCTGAGCGTCTTGAACCGGCCGGTCGCAGCGCGTGCGATGCGCAGCGCCACTTCGTTCGCGTCAGAGCCGCCAGTGGTGAAAAGCACCTTGCCAAGATCGCCGGGCGCCAGTGCCCCCAATGTCTCGGCCAGTTCCACCGACACTTCATTGGTGAAGCGGCGCGGCGAAAAGCTCAGATCATCAAGCTGAGCCTTGATCGCCGCCACCAGACGTGGATGGCCATAGCCGATGTGATGAACCGAATTGCCATGAAAATCCATGAACCGCCGCCCGGCGGTATCCTCGATCCAGATCCCCTCGGCCTTGGCGATGGTCGAAACACATGGCGACGACAGGCTTTGATGCATGAAGGCATCCGCATCGCGCGCCAGAAGTGACCTGGTCGCGGCATCAGGGTGGCGCGCCGCCCATTCCCTGCGCGCGGCAGAGCTGTTGGATTCGCCCTCGGTATGGTTAATCACGCGTTTCCTTTCCTGACCGCCGCTTGGCCCCCTTGGCACTAGCCCCAGGGCAGTGAGAATGTCTTGACGTTAGTAAAGGATTTCATCGCCTCGATGACACCTTCCTTATAGCCATTGCCGGAATCCTTGATCCCGCCAAAGGGCGACATTTCGATCCGATAGCCGGGCACTTCCCAGATAGTCACCGTACCCACCACAAGCCCGCGGATATAGCGCTGCATCCGGTGGTAATCATTGGTACAGACGCCGGCAGACAGGCCAAAGGCGGTGGAATTGGAAATGGCCATTGTCTGGATATCGTCATCGGGCACCCGCACGACCGGTATGACCGGGCCAAAGGTCTCTTCCATG
>JBARVM010000455.1:0-8413 GCA_049646265.1 Paracoccaceae bacterium | reverse complement strand
TGCGCCCCTATACGCCGCTCGAACTGACAGGGCGCGATATCTATGTGCGCGAAGGGTGCTATGTCTGCCACAGCCATATGATCCGCCCGATGCGGGACGAGGTTGAACGCTATGGTCATTAAAGCCTTGCTGCAGAATCCATGTATGACCACCCGTTCCAGTGGGGCTCCAAACGCACCGGGCCGGATCTGGCACGGGTGGGCGGGCGCTATTCCGATGAATGGCATGTGGCGCATCTGATCGACCCGCAATCGGTCGTGCCGGAATCGATCATGCCGAAATACGGCTTCTTGCTGGACAGGCGGGTGAACACGCAGGACCTGACCGCAAGGATCAGGACAGAGGCGATTGTCGGCGTTCCCTACAGCAGCGACATGATAGAGGCGGCGCTGGCCGATTTTGCCGCCCAGGCTGACCCCGACAGCGACACATCCGGGCTGGAGGAACGCTACCCCGGCGCCATCCCCAGCAACCATGACGCCCGGCCGGGAATCAGCGAAATGGATGCGCTGGTCGCCTATCTGCAAGTGCTTGGCACCATGGTCGATTTTTCCACCTTCGAACCCGACCCGACGCGATAGGAGGCACCCAATGGAACTTTACAGCCTATTGCGCGAATTCGCCGACAGCTGGGCGCTCTTGTCGCTTTTTACCCTCTTTGTGCTGGTCATCCTTTGGGCCTTCCGGCCCGGCACCCGCGAGGTTCACGCCGACATATCGCAAATCCCCTTTCGCCATGATGATCGGCCTGCGCCGCCGGCCCATGCCATCCCGTCAGACAATGAGGGCCAGAAATGACCAGAAAGAAGCAAGACAGCCGCCCAGACCCCGACACGACCGGCCATGTCTGGGACGGGATTGAGGAATTCAACAATCCGCTGCCGCGCTGGTGGCTCTGGACGCTTTATGCCACGATCATCTGGGCGGTGGGCTATACGATCCTTTATCCGGCCTGGCCGCTGATCAATGGTGCGACACAAGGTTACTGGGGTGGCTCGAACCGCGCTGCCGTTGCCGCAGAGATTGACCGCTACAAACTCGCCAACGAGCAGATCAACACCAAGCTCGCCGCCACGCCGGTGGGCGAAGTGGCGCAGGATCCCGAACTTGCCGCCTATGCGCTGAATGCCGGGCGCGCCGTCTTTCAGACATGGTGCGCGCAATGCCACGGCTCTGGCGCGGCCGGGGCGCGAGGCTTTCCCAACCTGCTAGACAATGACTGGCTGTGGGGCGGCAGCAGCGAAGATATCTACACGACTATCGCCCATGGCATTCGCAATACCACCGATCCCGAGGCGCGCTTTTCCCAGATGCCGGCCTTTGGTGACTTGCTGGAAAAGGCCGAGATTGAGGCGGTGGTAAACCATGTGCTGGCCATTTCCGGCCAGGAGCATGACGCAAGCCTTGATGCAACGGGCGCCACGATCTTTGCCGACAATTGCGCCGTCTGCCATGGCGCCGAAGGGACCGGCGACCGCGCACAGGGCGCGCCGGATCTGACCGACGCGATCTGGCTCTATGCAGGCGATGCCGCCACCCTGACCGAGACGGTCACCAAAGCCCGGTTCGGCGTCATGCCCGCCTGGACCGGCCGGCTGGAGGAGGCAGAGATTCGTGCGGTCGCCGCCTATGTCCACGGGCTGGGTGGCGGCGAATAGCCCGCGAAGGGACAAACGGAAAAAGCGATGGGGCGGGGACACTTGACCTGGATCAAGGCTGCCCCGCCCTTCGCACGCCATAAGGGCGGCAGGACGAAGAAAAGGTGGGTCCATGCTCGACAGCCCCAATCCCCCCACTGCGCCGCTCTATGCGGCGCAAGAGCCGGTGTTTCCACGCCGGGTCAAGGGCTTTTACCGCAACCTGAAGTGGCTGATCATGGCGGTCACGCTGGGTATTTACTATCTGGTACCTTGGATCCGATGGGACCGTGGGCCCAACCTGCCTGATCAGGCCGTGCTGGTCGATCTGGCCAATCGGCGCTTCTTTTTCTTCATGATCGAAATCTGGCCCGACGAGTTCTACTTTGTTGCGGGCCTTTTGATCATGGCGGGGCTGGGGCTTTTCCTTTTCACCTCGGCCCTGGGGCGGGTCTGGTGCGGCTATGCCTGCCCGCAAACCGTCTGGACTGACCTTTTCATCCTTGTCGAGCGCTGGATCGAGGGAGACAGGAACGCCCGCCTGCGACTTTTTCACCAGAAATGGGATGCGCGGAAAATCCGCCTGCGCCTGTTCAAATGGACGGTCTGGATGGCTATTGCCATGGCGACGGGCGGGGCATGGGTCTTTTACTTTACCGACGCGCCGACCCTTGCGCGCGACCTCTTCACCGGAAGCGCCCATCCGGTTGCCTATGCGACCATTGCCATACTGACCTTTACTACCTTTCTCTTTGGCGGTTTCGCCCGCGAACAGATCTGCATTTATGCCTGCCCGTGGCCACGAATCCAGTCGGCGATGATGGACGAGGAAACGCTGACGGTCGCCTATCGTGACTGGCGGGGCGAGCTGCGCGGCAAATTGAAAAAGGTCGATGACGGGGTGCGGCAGGGCGACTGCATCGACTGCATGGCCTGCGTGAACGTTTGCCCGATGGGGATCGACATCCGTAATGGCCAGCAGCTGGAATGTATTACCTGCGCGCTTTGTATCGACGCCTGCAACGAGGTCATGGACCGGATCGACAAGCCCCGCGACCTGATCGGCTATATGGCGCTGACCGACGAATCCGCCGAACGCGCCGGTGGCAGCGCCAAACCGCTCTGGCGCCATGTGCTGCGGCCAAGAACCCTTCTTTACACCTTCCTCTGGTCCGGCATTGGCATCGCCATGATCGTCGCCCTTTTTCTGCGCGAACCGATCGGGCTTAATATCACCCCCGTGCGCAACCCGCTTTACGTCACCCTGTCCGACGGGGCGATCCGCAACAGCTATGAGCTGCGCCTGCATAACAAACATGGCGAGGCGCGTGAGTTTCACATCTCGATCACGGCCGAGGCGCCGCTGGAACTGACGCTCGAAGGACTGCTGACGCCGACCGTCACCGTCCCGGCCGACGCCACCGTCGCCCAGCGCGTTTATGTTACGGCGCCAAGCGGCACAAAGGCGGCCAAGGGCGGCAAGATGGAACTACGGTTCTGGATACTTGATCTGACAGATCCGGCCGATCGTATCCGCTCCGACACGGTCTTTCATGGAAGCGAGGGTTAAGATGACTGGTGAGCTGACAGGCTTCAGGGTTTTGATGATTTTCCTGGCTTTTTTCGGGACAATCTTTGGGGTGAACTTCTATATGGCCTATCAGGCGGTCCAAAGCTTTCCGGGGCTGGTGGTGGCCAATTCCTACGTCGCGTCGCAAGAGTTTGATGCGAACCGCGCGGCACAAGAGGCGCTGGGCTGGACGCTCACGACCGGTTACGCCGATGGCGCGTTGCAACTGGCCTTTACCGACCGTGCGGGTCAGCCCGCCGCGCTCGCCGACTTGTCGGTGCTGGTCGGCAGAACCACCGGGACGGCCGATGACCGATATCCGACCTTCACCGCCAGCGGCGGAACCTTCCGCAGCCAGCTTGATCTGCCGCCGGGCCGCTGGATGCTGAGGGTAGAGGCGCGCGCCGCAGATGGCACCCGCTTTCAGCAGAAGCGCACGATATACGTGAAAGGCACCTGACATGGCCACGGCCGAATTTCCGGCGCTGGCGGCTTGCCCAGCCTGCGTGACCCAGCCCGCGACAGTCACGCTGGCTGAACGCCGCAGGGCGGCGGCCCGCCAGGGCATCACCCTGTCGCTGCCCGGGGTGACGGACGGCGCCGGCATGGCACGGGCAGAGGCGGCGCTGACCGCCCTGCCCGGCGTGCAATCGGCGCGGGTCAATCTGACACTGCGAAGGGCCGTGATCAGCGCAGACAGCTCCGTTCATCCCGCGCAACTGACCGAGGCCCTGGCTCGCGCGGGCATTACAGCCAGCGAGCTGGACAGCGCGCTGCTGACCACCAGTGCCCAGGAACGGCAAATGCGCGATCTGCTGATGCGCCTTGGCGTTGCGGGTTTTGCCATGATGAATATCATGCTTTTGTCCGTGGCGGTCTGGTCGGGCGCCGATGCGGCAACGCGCGACCTTTTCCACTGGATCAGCGCGCTGATCGCCCTGCCGACCCTGGTCTTTGCCGGCCAGCCCTTCTTTGCCTCGGCCCTCGCATCCCTGCGCGCGGGAAAACTTGGCATGGATGTGCCGATTTCGCTGGCACTGATCCTGTCGGTCAGCATGTCGCTTTTTGAGACCATCGCCGGTGGAGCGCATACCTATTTCGACGCAGCCCTTTCCTTGTGTTTCTTTCTGCTGGCAGGCCGCTATCTGGATTACCGCAGCCGTGCCGCAGCCCGGTCGGCGGCCGAGGAGTTGGCAGCTCTGGAGGTGCCACGGGCGATAAGGCTGCGAGACGGGCGGCAGGAATTCCTGCCCCTGTCCGAGATCGCAACCGGCGATCTGGTGCTGGTCCTGCCCGGCGGGCGGGCGCCGGTTGACGGGCAGGTCGTCGCGGGCCAGTCGGAACTTGACCGCTCCTTGCTGACAGGCGAAAGCCAACCGGTCTTTTGCGCCCCCGGCCAGATGGTCGCGGCGGGGGAGGTGAACCTGACCGGCCCGCTGACCTTGCGCGTAACCGCCGCCGGTCGCGACAGTTCGCTGCACCGGCTTGCCGATCTGGTGGCCATCGCCGAAGGGGGGCGGTCGCGCTATGTCTCTTTGGCCGACCGGATGGCACGGGCCTATGCGCCCTTGGTACATGTTCTGGCGCTGGCGGCCTTTGTCGGCTGGATGGCCAAGAGCGGCGGCGATCTGCGCTTGTCGTTGAATATCGCCGCGGCGGTCCTGATCATCACCTGCCCCTGCGCGCTGGCGCTGGCCGTGCCTTCCGTGGTGGCCGCAGCCTCCGGGCGGCTCTTTCGGCTGGGGCTGCTGGTCAAGGATGGCACCGCGCTCGAACGTCTGGCCACGGTAACCCATGTGATCTTCGACAAGACCGGCACGCTGACGCTCGGTCAGCCCGACGCGGAAAATCTTGATACGCGGAGCGACCGCGAAAAGGCGATTGCCCTCGCGCTGGCCTCCGCCTCCTCCCATCCTCTGTCGCAGGCTTTGGCGGCGGCGCTCGGGGGGCAGGTGCCTACACCGGTCGCCTTGACGGACCTGCGCGAGTTGCCGGGCTTTGGCGTGGAAGGCCGGATGGGGGAAACCCTTGTCCGGCTGGGACGGGCCGAATGGCTCGGCGCCGCAAGCCAGGCACAAAGTGCGAGCTGGTTGAAAATAGGCACTGAAACGCCCGTGCCCTTCACCTTTGTCGACAAGCTGCGCCCCGGCGTGGAAGAAACTTTGGAGGCCCTGCACGCCGACGGCTTGCAGGTCAGCCTGATATCGGGCGATGCGGTCGCGCCGGTTGCAGCACTGGCAGAAAGGCTGCGGATCGGGGACTGGCAGGCCGAAATGTTGCCCGATGCAAAGGCCGCCCATGTCGCGGATCTGGCGGCAAGGGGCGCACGGGTCCTGATGGTGGGCGACGGGTTGAATGATACGGCGGCGCTCGCCGGTGCGCATGTGTCGCTGTCGCCTGCCACGGCGCTTGATGCGGCGCGCGTCGCCTCTGACATCGTCTGGCTTGGCACGTCGCTGACACCGCTGGTTGCGGCGCGGCGCACGGCGGTACTGGCGCGCCGCCGCATCGGCCAGAACTTTGCCCTGTCGATCGGTTATAATCTATTGGCGGTGCCGCTGGCGCTGGCCGGACTGGCCACGCCGCTGATCGCCGCCCTTGCCATGTCCACATCGTCGCTCTGCGTCACGCTGAACGCCCTGCGGCTAAGATAGGATGACCCGATGGAAACCCTGGCGCTCTTGATCCCGGTTTCGCTGTTTCTGGCGCTGATCGGTCTTTTGGCCTTTGTCTGGACCCTGCGCTCTGGGCAATATGACGACCCCGAGGGCGACAGCCAGCGTATCCTGAACCCCGATTGGGAGGAACGTCCAAAAGGCCAGCAGCCGGGCATAGACCCCTAGTTGCTGGTCGGCGACAATACCTTGCATTCGGTGCCCCGTGCGCTCAGCCGCGCGCAGGCCAGTTCGGCATCCGCACTGGTCATGCCCACGAAATTGGCATCGAACCCGCCGTTGCGATTGACGACCTTGCGCAGCGCGTCGTCAAGCGTGGCCATCTCGACCAGCGCCGTGCGCAGCATTTCGCGTTCGGCATTGTAGCGCGAAGAGAATGTGCCAACGTTGATGCCCCATTCCCGCCCGCCAGAGGTGGAAACCCGCGTGACAATCTCCAGCTCTTCGCGTGCCGGCAGTTCTTCTTCGGCGTTGGCCAGTTGAGTGCCGCCAGCCGTGTTGGCCGAGGTCGCCTCTGGCCGCGTCAAAAGGATCGCCTTGGCCAGCTGTGATGGCTCGGCCGCCGCCGCATCGCCCGTCTCCGCCTCGACAGCGGCGATGGACGCGCCTTCTGCATCAGCGGCAGGTTCAGCAGGTATGGCCAAAAGCGCGGTGGCACTGCCGCCAAGTTCGGCGGTCAGGGGTGCTGTCTCGGGCAGGGCTGCCTCTGCCATCTCGACCGAAACCTCAGCCGCGTCGGCTGACTGTTCAACTGCCGCCACGTCCAATTCGGCCAGTTCCGTTACAGGTGCATCCGCTTTGACCGCTTCTGCAATGGCCTCAGCTGGCACGAGGGCGGAGGGGCGGGCCATGGGGCGTTGGGTCGTGGCAAGAGCCACCTGCACTTCCACCACCGGGTCGGCGGGGGCGGCTGCGGGGATGTCCGTTGTCTCCACCGTCTCTACCAGCGCCAGCGTTTCAGGTTGCGGTGTTGCGGTCTGTTCAAAGGCGGCAGTATCCTGCTGTGCCTCCTCTAGCGCCGCCGCAATCGTATCCTGCATCGAGAAGACCAGCTCATCGGTGGCATCGGCCATTTCCGAGGCGTCGGCGGTGATTTCGGCGGTCAGGTCCGCCGTGGCCACGGCGATGGCATCGTCGGCCTCACCCGGCTGGGCACTGCCGCGCGCCACGGGGCGCGGGCTTTTGCCAACAGCGGTGTTGAGCCGCAGGATTTTGCCCGCCGCCGGTGTATTCTGTTCCACGTCGGAAGCGATGGCAGAGGCCAGAAGATCCTCTGCCGGTTCGGTGGCGTGGGCGTTGTAGTCAAGCGGTGCCGGCGGCTGCTCCTGCGCCTTGCGCGGCGCCTTGCCAAAGCCAAGGTCCAGCAATTCGGCTACCCGCGCATTGCGGCTGGCTGTCGATTTGCCGCCGAAAACCACCGCGATAATCCGCTTGTTGCCCCGCTGCGCGGAAGCGACAAGGTTGAATCCGGCCGGAACCGTATAGCCTGTCTTGATCCCGTCCGCGCCTTCGTAACTGTCAAGGAAACGGCGGTTGGTGGAGGAGACCTGCGCAATGCCAGCATCGGCGGTACGGCGGGAGAAGATGTTGTAATATTGCGGGAAATCATAAAAGAGCCGCCGCCCCAGCGTCGCCATATCGCGCGCCGTCGACATATGGCCCTTGGCGGTCAGACCGTTGGCATTCTTGAAGGTTGTCTTGGTCATGCCCATAGATTGCGCCGTGCGGGTCATGCGCCGGGCAAAGGCACTTTCGCTGCCCTCGATCGCCTCGCCAATCGCCGTTGCCGCATCATTCGCCGACTTGATCGCAGCAGCACGGATCAGATAGCGTAACGCGATTTTCTGACCGGGGCGCAGACCCAGCTTCGACGCGGGCATGCTGGCGGCATGTTTGGAAATGGTGACCATCGTATCGAGCGAGATTTCCCCATGCTCGATCGCCTCGAACGCCACATAGAGCGTCATCATCTTGGTCAGGGAGGCCGGGTGAAGCCGGGTTTCGGCATTGTCCTGATGCAGGACCTGGCCGGTGCGCGCGTCGATGACGAAATCGGCATAGGGTGCCGCCATCACGCCAAGCGGCATAAGCATGGCCGCAAGGGCCAGCGTTACCAGAAAGAGCGCATCACGGATGCACCACCGAATCGGGGCGATTATCTTGTTCACTGCCTACTGCCTCACCCCGGTCATTGCCGGGCTATTATGATTTGCCCAGAGGTTAACATAGAGACCAAAAAGCGAAAACCCTTTTTCTTCAATGAGTTTCAGGTCGTTGCATTGCGTTTCGCTTCGCCCGTAACTAGCCGGAAATGTCTATATGTAGTATTCCCCCGACAATCAGCCTCAAGATACGCGGCAACTAGCCGCCGCCAACCCGGTCCAGAAACTCCACCAACGCCGCAATATCCGACAATTCGGCAAAGCGTGTCCTGTCTTCCGGCGCGCGCGCCTCTTCCAGCGCCCAAGTCAGTTGGTGCGGCAGGTAGACACCCCACCCCCCCGCCTCGATCATCGGCAAGACATCGGATT
>JBARVM010000454.1:0-6517 GCA_049646265.1 Paracoccaceae bacterium | reverse complement strand
GGCATAAGACAGTTGGAACTGCAACTGCCGGGCGGCACTCAACTGGCCGGCACCCCTACCTGACTGTCGGACTAGTGCCGAAATAGCGCGAGCGAGGAAAAAATGAACGCCATCACCAACCACATGTCTACTGCGGAACTGCAAAAGCTGGATGCCGCGCATCACATGCACCCTTTCTCGGAAAACGCGCTTGTGGCCAAGCGCGGCGTGCGGATCATGAAATCGGCGAAAGGGTCGTGGCTGACCGATACAGAAGGCCGCAAGATCCTTGATGCAATGGCCGGTCTTTGGTGCGTCAACGTCGGCTATGGCCGGACGGAACTTGGCGAGGTTGCCAAGCGTCAGATGGACGAGCTGTCCTATTACAACACTTTCTTCATGACCTCGCATGTGCCCGCAATCGCCCTTGCTGCCAAGCTGGCGGAATTGGCGCCGGGCGATCTGAACCATGTGTTCTTTGCCGGTTCCGGATCGGAAGCGAACGACACGAATATCCGCATGGTGCGCCGTTACTGGGACATCAAGGGGCAGCCGGAAAAGCGGGTGATCATTGCCCGCAAGAACGGCTATCACGGCTCGACCATGGGGGGCGGCTCGCTCGGTGGCATGGCGCCCATTCACGCCCATGGCGGCAAGATCGACGGGATCGTGCATATCGACCAGCCGCATTGGTGGGCGGAGGGCGGCGATGCTACGCCCGAGGATTTCGGTCTGGAGCGGGCCCGTCAGCTGGAAGACAAGATCCTCGAACTTGGCGTTGACAAGGTCGCGGCCTTTATCGCCGAGCCGGTTCAGGGTGCAGGCGGCGTGATTATCCCGCCGACAACCTATTGGCCGGAAATTCAGCGTATCTGTGACAAGTACGGCATCCTGCTGATCGCTGACGAGGTCATCACCGGCTTTGGCCGCACCGGCAACTGGTTCGGCTGCCAGACTTTCAACATCCGGCCGCATATCATGACCATCGCCAAGGGCCTGTCGTCTGGCTATGCACCAATCGGCGGTTCGATCGTCTGTGACGAGGTGGCAGAGGTTTTGGGTTCGCATGGCGATTTCAACCATGGCTATACCTATTCGGGCCATCCGGTGGCGGCGGCTGTGGCGCTGGAAAACCTGCGTATTCTCGAAGAGGAAAAGATCATTGATCATGTGCGCGACGTGGCCAATCCCTATCTGGCCGAACGTTGGTGGGCGCTGACGGACCATCCGCTGGTTGGCGAGGCAAAGCTTGTCGGCCTCATGGGGTCGATCGCGCTGACGCCGGACAAGGCCAAGCGGGCCAAGTTCGCAGCCGAGGCAGGCACCGTGGGGCTGCGCTGCCGCGAGCGTTGTTTCCAGAACGATCTGATCATGCGCCATGTCGGTGACCGGATGATCATCTCGCCGCCACTGACCATCACGACTGGCGATATCGACATTCTGATCGAACGGGCCAGAAAGTCGCTGGACGAATGCTATGCCGGTCTGAAGGCGGACGGGCTGCTCAAGTCCGCCTGATCACAACTCCAAATACTGGCGTAAGAATCAATGGGTCGGCGTTTTGCACGCCGGCCCTTTTTGCTTCTTTTGGAAACAATGCGGTTAGAAGGGCACTATCGTTTTCGAGAACCCTCAAAACATTGGCAACAATGTGGCAAGACCTTGTCGAGTTCACGGCGCCATGTCATATACCACCACATAAGATTGATTGGCTGCCAAAACTATTCGGGGGACGTGATGTTCAGAAAAATTCTGTTGGGCTTTTGCCTTTGCGCCCTGCCCTTTGCCGCGCCGGCCATGACCGTACAGACCATCGCCACGGACGCGGCCGCCTGGGGTTTGGTGGACACGACGCAGACGATCACCCTGCCCAGCGGGGCGACATGGACGTCGGCACCGCTGCTGATTCCAAACAAGCAGTTTGCACAGGTCGATCCCTGTGTCAGTTTCTGTTCGCCCTTCGACAATAATATCTATGGGACCAACCAGACCATTCCGGGCACACCGCCCTCTGGCTGGCAAACCCTGCCTTTCTGGGCAACCTGGCAGTGGCCGGATGGCTCCAACGTCAATTCGCTGAGCTTTTCTACCGCGCAGCGTAGCCTTTCGTTGCTATGGGGGTCGGTCGATGTCGGCAATCTCATTCAGTTGCTGTTGAATGGGCAGGTTGTGGGACAGGTTGCCGGCAACGGGCTTGGCGTTCAGGTCGGCTCACCCGGCCGCGGTGCGGCGCTGGTGCTGATCGGCGGTACGGCATTTGACGAGGTGCGGTTTTCCTCGACCCTTGGCGGCTTTGAGTTCACCAATATTGTGACAGCCCCCGTCCCGCTGCCACTGCCGGTTCTGGCCCTTGCCGGTGCACTCGGGATGCTTGGCTTCGCCGGACGTCGCAAGCGCGCCTGACCCTCGATTGGTTTGCTTTTGGAAACCCTCGGCCCATCCGGGGGTTTTTGTTTTGCAAAAAGCCTCTTGCCACTTTTAGTCCAATTGAGCGCCAATCGGAAAAGCACCGTTTCGATTTTCGAAAATATCTTCAGAGACCGACATTTGCCTGCCCATGATAACGGTCCCATTGACGAACAATGATGTTGTTTTGGCTGTTTTGTTGATTGCGATGCCGTAGACCATGCCTCTACGGCCCTTGGAACCAGTTTTCTCTTGAATTTGAGAAAAGCAGTCGAAGCCGACTCACCCGCCAAAAAATGGCGAAAACATGGCAACAATGCGACCGACGACAGAACCGTCTCCGACCTTCGTTGACAGCGTAGGACGCGTCCCCACACTGGCAGCAGGAAGACAAGTTATTTTCATGCGGTAACTCGACTGCGCGGATCTGGTTAGCTGTCGGTCAGCTGGAATTGCTACTTTTGACCGAGGAACGACGACCAAACATGCTGCAGCCGACAACTGCCCCCATTACGGGTGGTCACAATGGCGACGGAATTCAAGATTTTTGCTGGAGGCTCCAGCACAGCGGACAATGGAAAGAAATCCGCCCGCAAGTCAGTGCTTGTGGCTGGCGGCGCTGGCTTTCTTGGGTCCAATTTGATTGGGCGGCTGTTAGGACAGGGCCACCTTGTCATCTGCCTTGACGATCTCTCGACGGGACGACTGTCGAACATTTCGCACCATGGGAATAACGAACGATTTACCATGATAAGGCAGGATGTCTGTGAACCCATTCAGGTCGCGGGGCCAGTGGATGAAATCTATAATCTGGCCTGTCCGGCTTCGCCCCCAAAGTATCAGTTGGACCCCGTGCAGACATTCAAGACCTCGGTCATAGGTGCGATGAATCTGCTGGAACTTGCCGGGCGCAAGGGCGCGCGCATCTTTCAGGCCTCGACGTCGGAGGTTTATGGCGACCCGGAAGTCGATGTTCAGCGTGAAGATTACCGGGGTTCGGTGAATACCTTTGGCCCCCGCGCCTGTTACGATGAGGGCAAGCGCGCCGCCGAAACGCTCTTTCACGACTACCACCACAAACACGGTATCGACATTCGAATCGCCCGGATATTCAACACCTATGGGCCGGGCATGTGCCCTGACGACGGGCGGGTGATCAGCAATTTCGTCACCCAGGCTATTGCAGGACGCGACATCACGTTGAATGGCGACGGGATGCAGACGCGTTCCTTCTGTTTTGTCGATGATTTGGTCGAAGGGTTCTTGCGGCTGATGGCGTCCGATGTCAAAACGCCGGTCAATCTGGGGAATCCTGGCGAGTTCACGATGCTTGAACTGGCAGAGCTGGTGCGGTCCAAAACAGGTACAAATTCGCGCATCGTGCGACGCCCGATGCCGGTGGATGATCCGCGCCAGCGCCGTCCCGACATCAGTCTGGCAGAACGTGCGCTTGGCTGGTCGCCGACAGTGCCGCTTTCGGTCGGGCTTGACCGCACAATTACCTATTTCGCCAAGGAGCTTGGCCCCGCCGCCCGCCACAAGGGCCCCCGGCAAGAGGCGTTCGGTTAACATGGGAGAAAGCGGGCGTATTCTGGTGACAGGCGGGGCGGGCTTTATCGGCGCGCATGCCTGCAAGGCGCTGGCCAAGGCGGGTCATGCACCGATCACCTATGACAATCTGTCAACCGGCCATGCGGACGCGGTGAAGTGGGGCCCCCTATTGCAGGGCGATGTGCGCGACCGGGAAAGCCTGACCACAGCCTTGCGCCAGTTTCGCATCACCACGGTCATGCATTTCGCCGCCTCTGCCTATGTCGGGGAAAGCGTCGCCAACCCAGGGCTATATTACGACAATAACGTGGGCGGCATGAACGCGCTCTTGGACGCTTGCGTGGCGGCTGGCGTCGGGCGCGTTGTCCTCTCCTCCAGCTGCGCCACCTATGGGCTGCCTGCCAGCCAGCCGATTACCGAAGAGACGCCGCAGCGCCCGATCAACCCTTACGGCCGCACCAAGCTGATCTGTGAAGAGATGCTGGCGGACTATGCCACCGCGCATGGGCTGCGCTTTGCCGCCTTACGCTATTTCAATGCCGCAGGTGCCGACAGCGCCGGCGAGATTGGCGAGCGGCATGAACCGGAAACCCATCTTCTGCCCCTGGCGCTGCGTGCGGCCGCAGAGGGGGCCAGGCTGACCGTGTTCGGAACCGACTATGACACGCCCGACGGCACCTGCATCCGCGACTATATCCATGTCGGCGACCTGGCCCGCGCCCATGCCATGGCCCTGGCCTATCTGGAGGATGGGGGCGACACAGTGGCGCTGAACCTCGGGACCGGGCGGGGCCATTCCATTCTGGAAGTGGCCGAAGCGATCCACCGGGTGACAGGCCGCGCCGTGCCGATGAGTTTTGGCCCGCGCCGGGCAGGCGACCCGCCGCGTCTTGTGGCCGATCCGTCGCGGGCCGCCAGCGTTTTGGGCTTTCGCGCCGAACTCTCTGATATGGACCGGATCGTCGCCGATGCCGCCCCATGGTTCGGCCATCGCCCGCGGCAAGAGCAGGTGGCCTGAGCGATGGCAAGCAGAAACCCATATCTGGCACCGATCCTGACAGGAAGGTCGAAGGTCAAATATCTGACGGCCTCCGTTCTCTGGGCGGTCTCGACCCTGTTCTTCTGGGCCTGGTGGTTGCAGCCCCACCATAATATCGAAACCACGCGCTACCTGGTCGCCACCGCATGCATGGGATGGGTGTTTTTCCTGCAGACCTATTTCGTCATCGTGTTTCTCAATGGCTGCCGTTCTGTCTCGCCAGACCCCAAACCCGGTCAATGGCGGGTGGCGATGGTGGTGACAAAGACACCTGGGGAACCGCTCAGCCTTTTGAAACGCACGCTGACGGCGATGCTGGCGCAGGATTATCCGCATGATACCTGGCTGGCCGACGAAGACCCCTCGCCCGAGACGGTGGCCTGGTGTCTGGCCAATGGCGTCAAGATATCAACCCGCAAGGGTGTCGCAGAGTACCATCAGGCCAAGTGGCCGCGTCGGACACGCTGCAAAGAAGGCAACCTGGCCTATTTCTACGACCATTTCGGTTATGATCAGTATGATATTGTTGCCCAGCTCGATGCGGACCATGTGCCGCAACCGGGCTATCTGATCGAGATTTTGCGGCCTTTTGCCGACCCAAAGGTGGGCTATGTCAGCGCGCCCTCGATCTGCAACGCCAATGGCCCCGACAGCTGGGCAGCCCGCACGCGCCTGCATGCGGAAGCGGCTTTTCATGGCCTTTTGCAGACCGGCTATACGCGGCTTTTCACCCCGATCTGTATCGGCTCTCACTATGCGGTGCGCACCATTGCCCTGCGCCAGATCGGGGGGCTTGGGCCAGAGCTGGCAGAGGATCATTCGACGACGCTGTTGATGGCCGCCGGTGGCTGGCGCGGCGTTCATGCAATCGATGCAATTGCCTATGGCGAAGGTCCTGCCAATGTCGCCGACCTTGCAACGCAGGAGTTTCAGTGGGCCCGCAGCCTTGTGACGCTTTTGCTGTCCTACACGCCGACCTACCTGCCGAAACTGCCGGCACGACTGAAGTTTCTCTTCCTTTTTGGCCAGCTCTGGTATCCGGTCTTTTCGGCCACCATGGTCTTTTTGTATGTCGTGCCGATCTATGCGCTCTTCTTTGACGAACGTTTTGCCGATGTCACCTATCCGGCATTTGTCGGCCACACGCTGCCCAACATGCTGCTCTTGGTCTGGTATGCGCTGCAGATTCGCCGCGACGGGCTGTTCCGGCCCTTTGATGGCAAGGTGATGAGCGTCGAAAAGATCCTGTTTGTTTTCGTGCAATGGCCATGGGCGCTTTGGGGTTGCCTCATGGCGGTGCGTGACAAGATCAGCGGCAAGTTCGTCGACTTCCGTGTCACGCCCAAGGGCGATGCCACCACCAAGAAACTGCCTTCTAAAGTTGTCGCGGTATATGTGGCGCTGGCCATCGGTGCGATTCTTCCGGTCCTGTTCATACACGACGTCGGTCAGGCACGCGGTTTTCATATCCTCTCATCAATCAACGCGGTGATCTATTCCAGCATCGTGGTCTCGATCGTGCTGCGGCATCTGCGCGAAAAC
>JBARVM010000453.1:0-1804 GCA_049646265.1 Paracoccaceae bacterium | reverse complement strand
GAGGATACCGCCAAGGCGGCGATGATGGGCGGCGCCGATCCCCATGCCCTGGTCGAGGCATTGGCCCAGTCTCAGCTGGCCGTCGAAACCGTGGTCACGTTACGCGACAAGGTGGTCGAGGCCTATCAGGAAATCCTGCGGATGCCGGTGTAGCGATGAGCGAGGCGGTTTTCTTTGACATCCTGCGACAGGGCCTGTGGATCGCGGTGACCATCTCCGCGCCGATGCTGGCGGTCGCGCTGATTGTCGGCGTCGGGATCGGCCTTTTTCAGGCGCTGACATCGGTACAGGAGATGACGCTGACCTTCGTGCCGAAGGTAGGGGCGATGATGGTGGTTTTCTGGGTGTCGATGACCTTTATGTCGGGCACTTTGGTTTCTTTCTTCACCGGCCAAATTATTCCATTGATAGCAGGTATTTATCGATGGACAACGCGATCTATAGCACGCTTAACCGCCAGTCCGGCCTGCTGCGGGAAATGCAGTCGGTGGCCAATAACATCGCCAATATGTCGACCACCGGGTTTCGCCGCGAAGGGGTGCTTTTCGCCGAACATATCGCTGATCTAGAGGGCGATGCGCCGTCGCTGTCGATGGCCACGGCCGAGGGGCGGGCTATCAACCGCGAACAGGGCGTGTTGCAACAGACCGGCGGCACATTCGATCTGGCAATCGAAGGTGAAGGGTTTTTTGCCATCGCGACGCCTGCGGGCAACCAGCTGACGCGGGCCGGCGCCTTTACCCCGTCGGCCGAAGGAGAGTTGCTGACGGCGGATGGTTTTGCGGTGCTGGACAGTGGCGGCGGCCCGATCAACGTACCTTCCGATCAGGGCAAGGTCACTATCGCGCAGGACGGCACCATTTCGGCGGGCGGCCAGCCCATCGCACAGATCGGCCTTTTCGCTCCGACCGACCCCGGTGATCTGACCCATGTCGGCGGCACACGATTTTCGACCGGCACCACGCCGGAACCGCTGCAGGGCGGCACGGTCTATCAGGGCTTTCTTGAGGCATCGAACGTCAATCCGGTGCTGGAAATCACCCGGATGATCGCGGTGCAGCGCGCCTATGAGATGGGCCAAAGCTTTCTGGAGGCCGAGGACGGCCGCATTCGCAAGGTAACAGACACTCTCGGACGCTAGGAGAACCCATGCGCGCCCTTCAAATAGCCGCCACCGGAATGAGCGCCCAGCAGATGCGGGTTGAAGTCATTTCCAACAACCTCGCCAATATGTCGACCACCGGCTACAATTCCCGCCGGGCCGAATTTGCCGATCTGCATTATCAGCAGATTACGCCCCCCGGTGCGATCAATGCAGGCGACGGCACCGTTGTGCCTACCGGCATCCAGATCGGTCTTGGCGTGCGCCCCGCCGCCGTGACGGTGAATATCGCGCAAGGTTCGCTTGCGGCGACGGGCGGCGATCTGGATCTGGCAATCGAAGGGCTTGGCTATTTCGAGGTGACCTTGCCGTCGGGCCAGTCGGCCTATACCCGCGATGGCGCCCTGTCGCGGTCGGCCGACGGGCTGATCGTCACCTCTGACGGCTATCAGTTGGCACCCGGCATCACCATCCCGTCGGATGCAAATAAGGTCACGATCAATGCCGGCGGCGAGGTTTATGCCAGCTTTTCTGACCGGGTTGCGCCGGAACTTCTGGGTCAGATCACCCTTGCTGGCTTTCCCAATGAAAAAGGTCTGCAGGCGACCGGGTCGAACCTTTTTCTCGAAACGCCGGCCTCTGGTGCCGCGACAATATCGGCGCCGGGCGAAAATGGCATCGGTACGGTGCGACAGGGGTTTT
>JBARVM010000452.1:0-2270 GCA_049646265.1 Paracoccaceae bacterium | reverse complement strand
GAAAATTGGCGCACCCGACAGGATTCGAACCTGTGACCTCTGCCTTCGGAGGGCAGCACTCTATCCAGCTGAGCTACGGGTGCGCTGTTCTGTTCGGCTATAGCGACTTCGCCCTGTGGTTTCAACGGGCCAAAATGAAAATTGCACGCCCGATCCAACTGATGCAGATTCAGATGCTTTGTGCTTCTTTTGGCAACGCATTCAAAAATCATATTGACGCGGTATGCACGGGGGGTATGCCGGTTGTGCCGGTCGGTTTGCGATCTGGCTTGGCGTGAAAATTGTACGGAGTCTAGGAATGGTATCGGTAACCGGAAACCTTTTTCGTCGCCATAAACTGACAGCCTTGTCGACGACAGCGCTTTTGTTGCTCAGCGGTTGCGGCGGCGGTTCCAGCAATAGCCTCATTACCTACCTCTTCGGCCCGCCGACGCCGGTCAATCCTTCGGTTCTATCCAGCTTTGCGCTGGCCAGCTTTTCCAGCCTGCAAGAAGCAGCGGTCAACGCGCTATTGACCACCGACGCGCGCTATACGAACCAAGAGACTGCCTGGAGATTTTCTGGCCCCGGCGGCCCGACCGGGCCCACCTACAATAGCTATCCTTTGAAGAACTCGGGCGCGGCCTATGCGCATGTGGCGGGCTTTGATGGTACCGGCTCTCTGGTGGTTGTGGCAGACACTTTGCTGAACGGCGCGCATGAAGTTTTTGCCGGCAAAACCATTCCGATTCTCAGCACAAGCAGCGTGGGCGCTGACAGTTCCTTCAACCGTCACGGAACCTTCGTTTCGTCAATCATTGCTGGCGATTCCGGACAGTTCATCGGTATCGCACCAGGCGCCAATCTTGCCTTCGGTACATTTGCTACCGACACGACGCTGACCGCATTGACCACGTACGCCGACGCCAATAATGCTGTCGCCATCAACAACTCCTGGGGCTACCCGACCGAGCTGGTAACCTCGCCCACCGCGCTGGATGTGTTTTCGGGCACCAGTGGTCAGGCCTATCTGAATGCACTGCGCAACTATGCGATTGATTCAGTGGGCGACCCGGGCGGCGTTGTCGTCTTTGCGCTCGACAACAATAGCAGGAGCCATGCCACGGTGATGGAAGCCCTGCCCTATCTGGAGCCGACGCTCGAGGCGGGATGGATCGCTGTTGGCAATGCCGTGCCGGTCTATAGCGGCAGCACGATCACCGGGGCAAATCTGCTTTCCAACGCCTGCTTTGAAGCGGCGCGCTGGTGCATGATGGCGGACGGGACATGGACGGCGGCGACGAACCTGTCAAACAGCGATTATGGCTTTGGAACCGGCACCTCTTTTGCGGTGCCGCAGGTGTCGGGGGCGTTGGCAATCCTGCAGCAGGCTTTCCCGGGCCTTACCCCGCACGAATTGCGCGTGCGGCTCCTCGCCTCGGCCAACAACAAGTTCTTCACGCCGGACGATACAGTCGAACTCGCCACCGGTTTCTTCAAGGGTTATTCCAACACCTATGGCGTCGGCTTTCTTGATATCAAGTCTGCCCTGCTGCCCATCGGCCCGACCTTCATGAGCATGGCCGACGGCACGGCGATCAGTGCCGACAAGCCGCTGGTCGTTTCGGGCGCAGCAATGGGTGACGCGGTGCAGCGCAGCATCGCGGGAATGAATGTGGCCGTGACGGACGCGTTGCAAACCGGCTTTGCCATGCCTGCCGAAGCGCTGGTCACCCGCACTGCGCCGGCCGACATGGGTCGAACAGCCATGGCACGGGCCCTGACCACGAACCTCAAGGCGACACGGACCGGCGGCACCCCTGCCCTGCGAGATCCTTTCGCCGCTTTTGGCGGGCGCAGCCTGCAGGCAATCAATCCGCAGAATGATCTGATCGCTTCTGTGCTCGTGCCATTCACTGGCGACAATACCTTTGGTGCGTCGGTCTCGCAGCGGCTGATGGATGGGCCGATGCAGGTGGAGTTCGGCGTCAAGCTAGCGCGTGATGGCGGGGCGGTGATGGGGCTTGGCGGCGGCGCCAGCACGCTGGCCGCGCTGGAACTGGGCCTGACGCAGGATCTGGGTGGCGGCGGTTTTCTGTCCCTGACCGGCGAGGCGGGTCTGGCCAGCCTGTCCGGCACGGCAGCGCTGACGCCCGCGGGGGCCGCCTCTTTCAACAGCGTGACGCTGGATATCGGGCAAAGCAATGTCTTTGCCAAGGGTGACCGTCTGGCACTGGGCATCGGCATGCCGATCGCGGTTACTTCTGGCCGGGCGACGATCACCTTGCCGG
>JBARVM010000451.1:0-5718 GCA_049646265.1 Paracoccaceae bacterium | reverse complement strand
TGATCGGGCCGAAATCGCCATCCATCGAATAGATCGATTCAAAGGCGATCAGCTTTGGCGCCGCGGGGTCATCCGCCGCCATAAGCTCGCGCAGATGCGCCACGTCATTATGGCGGAAAATCCGTTTGGCCCCGCCGTTGCGCCGTACCCCCTCGATCATCGAGGCATGATTCAGCGCGTCCGAGTAGATGATCAGACCGGGAAAGAGCTTGGGCAGCGTCGAAAGGGTCGCATCATTGGCGATATAGGCAGAGGTGAAAAGCAGCGCCGCTTCCTTGCCGTGCAAATCGGCCAGCTCTGCCTCCAGCGCCTTGTGATAGATCGTGGTGCCGGAGATATTGCGCGTCCCGCCGGAACCGGCGCCCGTGGCGTCAAGCGCCGCATGCATGGCGCCCAGCACCTCTGGCCGCTGGCCCATGCCCAAATAATCATTGCCGCACCAGACGGTTACGTCGCGTTCTGTCCCGTCAGCCCTGCGCCAGACCGCGCGGGGAAACTGCCCCTGCCGACGTTCGATATCGATAAAGGTGCGATAGCGGCCTTCCTCATGCAGCCGGGCCAGCGCCTTGTCCAAAGCCGTATCGAAATCCATGCCGGCCCTCTCGCTTTTGGTGTGACGCCTGCCCATTAGCCCCTATTGTTCGCAGTATAAAGTAATAATCAACCCTGGTGGCCCGACATATTGCCGCGCCCCCTGAAGGGAAATGACCTACCTCTTGGGACGAGCTCTTGGGGAAAACTGGCGCGGTGGACGGGGCTCGAACCCGCGACCCCCGGCGTGACAGGCCGGTACTCTAACCAACTGAGCTACCACCGCGCGCAGCGTTCGGGCGATCCGGAAGTGAGGTGGCGCGGTGGACGGGGCTCGAACCCGCGACCCCCGGCGTGACAGGCCGGTACTCTAACCAACTGAGCTACCACCGCACACTCACACGTCCGGATCGCCGCCCGAACGTGGAGCGTCTAATAGGCATGGGCAAAGGCGCCGTCAAGCTGCTCTGCCGTGCTCTGCTGCATTCTTTTGAAAAAGCTTCACAGACGGTCGGCCCGCCCCCGGGGGTGATCAAGGCTTTCCCGCCCAGCGCAAATATCCTAAAGAGAGGCGGAGTGCCGACACAGGACAGATCAGGGATGCGCCAGACGATACTTGAGCGATGCGAGGCACAGGGGTTACGGATGACCGGCCCCCGGCGGGTGATCGCCAAGATATTGCAGGAATCGCCCGATCATCCGGATGCAGAGGTGCTATATTCCCGCGCCTGCCAGATTGACCCGAAAATCGCCCTGGCCACGGTGTACCGCACCGTGAAACTCTTTGAAGAGGCGGGCATTTTGGAAAAGCTCGAATTCGGCGACGGGCGGGCCCGCTATGAGGATGCGCAGCGCGCTCATCACGACCATCTGATCGACCTGACCACCGGCGAGGTCATCGAATTTGTCGACCCAGAGATCGAAGCCCTGCAGGAAAAGATCGCAAAACGACTGGGCTACCGGCTAAAGGGGCACCGGCTGGAACTTTTCGGTGTGCGTGAAAAGCCACGCGGCAAGGGCTGAACTGCCGCACGCCAAACCTTCCCCCCCTCCCTCGCGCTGGACCGATGTCCGGCCTAAAGCCGGAAAGAGCAGACAGCGTGCAAAATCTTCGTGGTATCTTTCTGGTCCTTTTTTCGATGGCGGCCTTTAGTATCGAGGATGCGCTGATCAAGGGGCTTTCAAATCGCCTGCCGGTTGGCCAGATTCTGATCGTCATCGGCTGCGGCGGGGTGGTGCTGTTCCTGCTGGCGGCGGGCCCTGCCGGGCGCGCGGCGATCCTGCCGGCGCTCCGCCAGCCACACCTGACCGGGCGGACGCTGGCCGAAGGGGTCGGCGCGATTACCTTTGCTACCGCCCTTTCGCTAGTGCCGTTATCGACGGTAGCCGCGGTTTTTCAGGTGACGCCGCTGGTGGTCACGGCGGGGGCGGCGGTCTTTCTGGGCGAAAGGGTCGGCTGGCGCCGCTGGACGGCGGTAGTCGTCGGTTTTCTCGGCGTTCTCCTGATCATCCGTCCGGGGCTTGACGGTTTTGTGCCAGAGGCCGCGCTGGTGCTGGTGACAGCGCTTGCCATCGCCTGCCGCGATCTTCTGACGCGGCGCATTCCGGCCGATGTTCCCTCTGCCGTCGTCTCATTCTATGGCTTTTGTGTCGTGGTTCTGGCCGGGGTTCTGCTTCTGCTTCTCGGCCAGACGCCCGTGCCGCTGGATCGCACCGCCCTTTGGGCTTTTGCCGCCGCCATCTGCTGCGCCACCACCGGCTATTACGCCATCGTCGCCTCCATGCGGCTGGCCGATGCCTCGGCCCTGATGCCCTTTCGCTATGCGCGGCTGGTCTTTTCGCTGTTGATCGGTGTCGCCTTCTTTCATGAAAAACCCGACAGTCTGACGCTTGCCGGTGGCGCGATCATCATTGCCGCCGCCTTCTACACCTATCAACGCGAACGCAGGCTGGCGCGAAAAGCACGGGTCACTTAGGGCACGTCGGTCAATGCCCCTTCCCCTGCGGTAATCTTGCGCGTAAACAGCGGCCAAACCGGCATTTCCGCGAAAAGGACCAAGATATGAGCACGATCATCGACATTCACGCCCGCGAAATTCTCGACAGTCGCGGCAACCCGACCGTAGAAGTGGATGTCATCCTTGAGGACGGCACCATGGGCCGCGCCGCCGTGCCCTCGGGCGCCTCGACCGGCGCGCATGAGGCGGTGGAAAAACGCGACGGCGACAAGGCCCGCTACATGGGCAAGGGTGTCCTTGATGCCGTGGCCGCCGTCAATGGCGAGATCGCCGAAAGCCTGATGGGAGAGGACGCGACCGAGCAGGTGGCGCTTGACCGGCTGATGTGCGAGCTGGACGGCACCGCGAACAAATCCCGCCTTGGCGCCAATGCGATCCTTGGCGTGTCGCTGGCCATCGCCAAGGCGGCCGCCGATTTCACCGCCCAGCCGCTTTACCGCTATGTCGGCGGCACCTCGGCCCGGGTCCTGCCGGTGCCAATGATGAATATCATCAATGGCGGCGAGCATGCCGACAATCCGATCGACATTCAGGAATTCATGATCATGCCGGTTGCCGCCGAGGATATTCGCGGCGCGGTTCGCATGGGTTCAGAGGTGTTTCATACGCTGAAAAAGGAACTGTCGGCGGCGGGCCTTTCGACCGGTATCGGCGACGAGGGTGGCTTTGCGCCAAACCTCTCCTCTACCCGCGATGCGTTGGATTTCATCCTGAAATCAATCGAAAAGGCGGGCTACAAACCCGGTGAAGATATCTATCTGGCGCTCGACTGCGCCTCGACCGAATATTTCAAGGGCGGCAAATATGTGTTCTCCGGCGAAGGCAAGAGCCTCTCGTCCGAGGAAAATGTCGCCTATCTGGCCGCGCTGGTGAAGGATTACCCGATCATCTCGATCGAGGATGGCTGCGCCGAGGATGACTGGGACGGCTGGAAACATCTGACCGATGTTCTGGGCAACAAGTGCCAGCTGGTCGGCGACGATCTTTTCGTCACCAACCCCGCGCGTCTGGCCGAAGGTATCGCCAAAGGTTGCGCCAACTCGATGCTGGTCAAGGTCAACCAGATCGGCACCCTGACCGAGACGCTGCAGGCCGTCGATATGGCCCACCGCGCCCGCTATACCAACGTCATGTCGCACCGTTCTGGTGAGACCGAAGATGCCACCATCGCCGACCTCGCCGTGGCTACCAACTGCGGTCAGATCAAGACCGGCTCGCTCGCCCGGTCCGACCGGCTGGCGAAATATAACCAGCTGATCCGTATCGAGGAGATGCTGGGCGAAACGGCGGAATATGCCGGGACTTCGATCCTGCGCGTCTGAGCCTGACTGGCTGCATCTTCAAACCCGTCCCGGGGCTGACCCCCTTGGGCGGGTTTTTCCTGCCTGACGGCGCATGGCGCGCAGGGCCATTGCCGCGCCGCGAAAATTGGCGATGATGGCCCGATGGACCATCAGGGATTTCTTGCCGGATTACCCCCAGAGACGCGGGCAGCGCTGACCGCGCCCGACACGGGCACGGGGCTGCGGCATCTGGCGCTGCATGCAGGGGTGATCGCGCTTGGCGCGCTGTTGATCGGCATGAGGGTGCCGGGATGGCCCTTGCTCCTGCCCCTTCACGGCTTTGCGCTGATCTTCCTCTTTACCCTAGTGCATGAATGTACCCATCGCACCCCTTTTGGCCCCGTCTGGCTCAATGATCTGGTCGGGCACCTTTGCGGTTTTCTGATCCTTCTGCCCTTCTTGTGGTTTCGCTATTTCCATCTGGCGCATCACCGTTTCACCAATATTCCCGGCCAGGACCCGGAGTTGGACGGTGAAAAGCCGCAGAACCGCCGGCAATTGCTTTGGCACCTGTCGGGGCTGCCGGTCTGGTGGGCCAATATGGGCGTCATATGGCGGCTGGCGCGGGGGACAGAGGCGGCGCGCTATCTGCCGCCAGCCGCCCTGCCAAGAATGCGGCGGGAGGCGCGGCTGATGCTGGCACTTTACGGCCTTTTGGCCCTGACGCTACCCTTTAGCCACTTGTTGTTCTGGATATGGATCCTGCCTATCCTTCTCGGCCAGCCCTTCCTGCGCCTTTATCTTCTGGCCGAACATCGCGACTGCCCGGCGGTGGTCAACATGTTTGAAAATACCCGCACCACCTTTACCACCGCTCTGTTGCGCTTTTTCGCCTGGAACATGCCCTATCATGTCGAACATCATACGATGCCGATGGTGCCCTTTCACCGGCTGCCACAGCTCCACCAACTGATCCGCGATCACCTTCGGGTGACGGCGCGGGGCTATGTCGCCTTCGGACGGGCCTATCTGGCGCGGCGGCGCTAAGGTGTTGATGCGCCCGTGCGCAGCCCATGGCCCTTGGCGGACCTATCTGCTAGCTCTAGGCCGACAGATGGAAGAATCCACTCATGAGCCAGCCCCAAGACCAGAATGGTGACAGCCTGCGCGGCTTTGGCTTTGCGCTTGCCGCCTATCTTCTCTGGGGGTTCCTGCCCATCTACATGAAGGCGCTGGCCCATATTCCACCGGTAGAGGTCATTGCCCACCGGGTTCTCTGGTCCGTTCCGGTCGCGGGGTCGCTTCTGGTTGCGTTGGGTCGTACCGCGGATCTGACGGCTGCGATCCGAAATCCGCGCATGCTTGGCATGGCGGCCGTGACGGCGGCGCTGATTTCGGTCAACTGGGGGCTTTATGTCTGGGCCATCGGCACCGGGCAGGTGCTGGAAACCGCGCTTGGCTATTACATCAACCCGCTGTTCTCGATCTTCCTTGGCGCAGTCTTTCTGCGCGAAAGGCTGCGCGGGATGCAATGGCTGGCTATCGGCCTTGCTGCATTGGCCGTCGCCATCCTGACTTACGAGGCGGGGCGGCTGCCGCTGACCGCCCTTGCCCTGACGCTCAGCTGGGGTCTTTACGCCTTTTGCAAGCGCCGCCTGCCCATCGGCCCAAATCAGGGTTTCCTGCTGGAGGTGTTGCTCTTGTCGCCACTGGCGCTGGCCTATGTGGTCTGGCTTGCCCTGACCGGGGGCGGGCATTTCCTTCAAGGCTCGGCCTTCGATAACTGGATCATCGGCGGATGCGGCCTTGTGACCGCCGTGCCGCTGATTCTTTACGCCAATGGGGCCAAGCTCTTGCGGCTGTCGACCATTGCCATCATGCAATAT
>JBARVM010000450.1:0-3928 GCA_049646265.1 Paracoccaceae bacterium | reverse complement strand
GGTCTGCCCCGGCCAGTTCTTCGCCGCTGCCAAGGCGCAGGACAGCGCCGTCGATGCCCATTTCGATCAGGTAATCTTCAAGGGCGAGCTGGTCCTTGATATAGACTTCGGACTTGCCGCGGGCGACTTTGTACAGCGGCGGCTGGGCGATATAAAGGTAGCCGCCCTCGATCAGTTCCGGCATCTGGCGGAAGAAGAAGGTCAGCAGAAGTGTGCGGATATGGGCACCATCGACATCGGCGTCGGTCATGATGATGATCTTGTGATAGCGCAGCTTGCCGACGTTGAATTCATCCCGTCCGATACCGGTGCCAAGGGCGGTGATCAGCGTGCCGATCTGCTCTGACCCAAGCATCCGGTCGAAACGGGCGCGTTCCACGTTTAGGATCTTGCCGCGCAGTGGCAGAACAGCCTGATTTTGCCGGGCGCGGCCCTGTTTGGCCGAACCGCCGGCGCTGTCACCCTCGACGAGAAAGAGTTCCGACAGGGCGGGATCCTTTTCCTGACAATCGGCAAGCTTGCCGGGCAGGCTGGCCACGTCCATAGCCGTCTTGCGGCGTGTCAGTTCGCGGGCCTTTCGCGCAGCCTCGCGCGCCAGCGCCGCCTCTATGATCTTGCCGACGATGATCTTGGCCTGACCGGGGTTTTCCTCGAACCATTCGGCCAGCTTTTCGTTGACCAAATTTTCGACGGCCGGACGCACTTCGGAACTGACAAGCTTGTCCTTGGTCTGGCTGGAAAACTTCGGGTCCGGCGCCTTGACTGACAGGACGCAGGTCAAGCCTTCGCGGGCGTCGTCGCCGGTGAAATCGACCTTTTCCTTCTTGGCTATGCCGGAGGATTGGGCATAGTTGTTGATCGTCCGGGTTAGCGCACCGCGGAAACCGGCCATATGTGTGCCGCCGTCACGCTGGGGGATATTGTTGGTGAAGGGCAGCACCATTTCGTTGTAGCTGTCATTCCACCACATGGCGACTTCGACGCCGATGCCATTGCGCTCGCCGATCATGTAGATCGGCTCTGCCATGACCGATTGTTTGGAGCGGTCAAGATATTTGACGAACTCCTTGACGCCGCCTTCGTAAAACAGCTCTGTCCGCAGGGGTTCGGGGTGGCGTTCATCCTCAATGATGATCCGCACGCCCGAATTCAGGAAGGCAAGTTCGCGCAGGCGAACTTCCAGCGTCTTGAAATCATAATCAAGGTTGGAAAAGGTGCCGTCAGGCCGGTTTGTCTTGGACGAGGCCAGAAAACGCACCTCTGTGCCGCGCTGTCCCGGGGCGGGGCCTACCTCATGCACATGGGTCACGCATTCGCCATTTTCAAAGCGGCCGCGATATTCCTTGTCGTCGCGCCAGACGGTCAATTCCAGCCAGTCCGAGAGGGCGTTGACAACCGAAACGCCCACGCCATGTAGACCGCCAGAGACTTTGTAGGCGTTGCCGCCCTCGTCCGAATTGTTGAATTTGCCGCCTGCATGCAGCTGGGTCATGATAACCTCGGCGGCCGAGACGCCCTCTTCCTCGTGAATGCCGACCGGGATCCCGCGGCCATTATCGCGCACAGAAACGGAATCGTCGGCATGGATCTTGACGTTCACCGCCGTGGCATGACCGGCCAACGCCTCGTCAATGCCATTGTCCACGACCTCATAGACCATATGGTGCAGGCCAGAGCCGTCATCTGTATCGCCGATATACATGCCAGGCCGCTTGCGAACAGCCTCTAAGCCTTTGAGAACCTTAATTGAATCCGCGCCATAGTCGCTGGGATTCTTTGCAGTGTCGGTCATGCCTGTACGCCTTGTTCTTTTCTGAACATCTTATAGTGGTTCAGCGCGGCAATGTCACGCGATTGACCCAAGATTTAGTGGTTTAGCGTTGCAAGCAAGAGCCCGACAAGAACCAGCAGCACACCGGCGAAAATGTTGATCCGGCGCAGCGCCTCGGGCGAGGATAATAGCCGCCGCGCCTGTCCGACCGCGAAGGCGGAAAGAATGTTTCCCGAAAAGGGGATCAGCGCCGAAAGGGTCACGATGGCGAGAATATCGGGGCCGGTCACCCGGGTCAGATCGAAAAAGCCGGGCAACACCCCCATATAGAAGAGGATCGCCTTTGGATTGCCGAGAACCGCGGCCACGCCCGCCGAAAAGGCTGGCCAAAGGCCCGGGCGGGTCAGGCGGCTGTCGGTCGAGGCCATGATCGAATGGGACGCCTGACGGATCAGCATGACACCCATGGTGACGAAGATCGCCACAGCCACCCATTGCAGCACCGCCATGATCTGGCCCATCTGACCTACCACATAGGTCAGCCCGAAGATCGCCAGCAGGGGCCAGAGGATATCGCCGAGCGTCACCCCCACGGCCAGAGGCCAGGCCGAACGGAACCCGCCCGACAATGCCCGTGCGGTCAGGGCAATGAAAACCGGCCCCGGCGTGACCCACAGGATCACGAGGGCCCCGGCATAGAGAAGAAGGCTGTGGGCGGTAATGGTCAAGGTCATGTTCAGGGTTCGGGTGGCAAGGTCAGGCTACCGTCGGCGGCCAGCGGCCAGAAAGGGTTCATTGCCAGTTCCCATACATGGTCATCGGGGTCAGCGAAATAGCCCGAATAGCCACCCCAGAAAGTTTTCTCCGGCACTTTGAGTGGGCTGGCACCCGCCTTCAGAGCCTGGGCGAAGGCTGCGTCAACCTCTGCTTCCGTCTGGAAATTCTGCGCAAGTGTCATGGCGCCGGTGCCAAGCGTGGCGTTTGCCCGCCCCTGGTCGGCGGCAAGGGCCGTCCGGCCAAAGAGGCCTAGAACGGCGCCATGGATCTGGAAGAAGACCACCTCTTCCAACACCTGGGCCGGGGTCCAGCCAAGCGCCTGATAGAACGCTCGCGACCGGTCAAGATCGGCAACGCCCAAGGTGATCAGGGTGACGCGTTGGGGTGTCATGGTGCGGTCCTTTCGTTGACGACCGAGGCGCCGTTCTGTTCGGACACCTCGAAATAGCTTGCGCGCGGGCCAAATCCGTCAAACAATTCGGCGCCTGTGCCGGTCATGAAGGCCTGACAGCCAAGGGCGCAAACCTCGTCATAAAGGGCGGCACGGCGGCCAGCGTCCAGATGTGCGGCGATCTCATCCAAGAGCAAGATGGGCGGTCCGCCAACATCGGCGTGCAGCGTGCGGGCATTGGCAAGGATCAAGCTGACAAGGAGCGCCTTTTGCTCACCCGTTGAACATTGCGCGGCGGGCACGCCCTTGGCCGCATAGATGGCCCCAAGGTCGGTCCGGTGCGGGCCGCAAAGCGTCCGCCCTGCCGCCATGTCACGGCTGCGGCCATCGGCAAGGGCCAGGGCCAGCGCCTCGGCGGTTTCGGGCGGGTCTGGCCGGTCGGGATCGAAGATGGAGAGTTCGGCGGCGGGAAAGGCCGTTTCGGCGCCCTCTTGCGCGGCGATGATCCGCAAGAGCGCCAGACGCCGGTTGGCCGCCACTTCGGCCCCCGCTTCGGCCATCTGCTGTTCCAGCGCGCCATACCAGGCCCAGTCGCGGATATTCTCGCGCAGCAGGCGGTTGCGCTCGCGCATGGCTTTTTCATAGGCCAGGACGGCATCGGCATGGGCGGGCACGAACGACAGGACCATCCGGTCCAGAAACCGCCGCCGCCCCTCGGCCCCTTCCAGCCACAGCCGGTCCATCGCGGGCACCAGCCACAATATGCGGGTGACGCGACCGAGATCGACCTGCGTCGTGCCTTTGCCGTCGATCAGAACGCTGCGCGGCCCGGCTGCCTCGGCATATGTTTCGATCTGGTGGCTGCCAATCTCTGCCTTGATCTTCCATCCAAGCATCTCCGGCCGCCGGGCAAACTCTGCCGGTGTTGCACGCCGCAAGCCACGGCCGGGCGACAGAAGCGAGATCGCTTCGAGAATATTGGTTTTTCC
>JBARVM010000449.1:0-2488 GCA_049646265.1 Paracoccaceae bacterium | reverse complement strand
TTTTGGAGCTGGACGGCGAGGTGGTCGAACGGTGTGACCCGCATATCGGCCTTTTGCATCGCGGCACCGAAAAGCTGATGGAAAGCCGCACCTATCTGCAGAACCTGCCCTATTTCGACCGGCTCGACTATGTGGCGCCGATGAATCAGGAACATGCCTGGTGTCTGGCGATCGAACGTCTGACCGGTGTGGAGGTGCCGCGCCGTGCCTCGCTCATCCGCGTGCTTTATTCCGAGATTGGCCGGATTCTGAACCATCTTCTGAACGTTACGACGCAAGCGCTCGACGTTGGCGCGCTGACCCCGGTGACCTGGGGTTTTGAAGAGCGCGAGAAACTGATGGTCTTTTATGAACGGGCCTGTGGCGCGCGGCTGCATGCGGCCTATTTCCGCCCCGGCGGCGTGCATCAGGATTTGCCCGACGCGCTCTTGAACGATCTGGAGGCCTGGGCACAGCATTTCCCCAAGGTTCTTGACGATCTCGAAGGGTTGCTGACCGAAAACCGCATCTTCAAACAGCGCAATGTCGATATCGGCATTGTCACGGAAGAGGATGTGCTGACCTGGGGCTATTCCGGCGTCATGGCGCGCGGATCGGGTCTGGCATGGGATTTGCGCCGTGCGCAACCCTATGAATGTTATGACGAATTTGAGTTCAAGATCCCGGTCGGCAAACATGGTGACTGCTATGATCGCTATCTTTGCCGCATGGCGGAGATGCGCGAATCCACCTCGATCATGCTGCAGGCCATTGCCAAGCTGCGGGTGGAGCGTGGCGAAGTGCTGGCGCGTGGCAAGATCGCCCCTCCGGCACGGGGCGAGATGAAACGCTCGATGGAGGCGCTGATCCATCACTTCAAGCTTTATACCGAAGGGTTTCACGTTCCGGCCGGAGAGGTTTATGCCGCCGTCGAGGCGCCGAAGGGCGAATTTGGCGTCTATCTGGTGGCCGATGGCACCAACCGGCCCTACCGCGCCAAGATCCGCGCCCCGGGCTACCCGCATTTGCAGTCGATCGACTGGATGGCCAAGGGCCACCAGCTGGCCGACGTCGCCGCTATTATCGGCACCATGGATATCGTTTTCGGAGAGGTTGATCGCTGATGCTGCGCCGCCTTCACCCGGTTCAGCCGGACAGTTTTACCTTTACCCCCGCCAACCTTGCCTGGGCAGAGGGGCAGATTTCCAAATATCCCGAGGGTCGTCAGGCCAGCGCGATCATCCCGCTTCTCTGGCGGGCGCAAGAGCAGGAAGGGTGGCTGTCACGCGCCGCCATCGAACATGTCGCCGACATGTTGGGCATGGCCTATATCCGGGCGCTGGAAGTGGCGACATTCTACTTCATGTTCCAGTTGCAACCTGTTGGTTCCGTTGCGCATATTCAGATTTGCGGCACCACCTCCTGCATGATTTGCGGCGCGGAAGACCTGATCAAGGTCTGCAAGGAAAAGATCTCTTCCAAACCGCATCAACTGTCTGCCGATGGCAAGTTCAGCTGGGAAGAGGTGGAATGTCTTGGTGCCTGCACGAATGCGCCGATGGCGCAGATCGGCAAGGATTATTACGAGGATCTGACGGCGCAGCGTCTTTCGGCGCTTCTCGATGAGATGGCGGCGGGCAAGGTACCGGTGCCCGGCCCGCAGAATGGCCGTTTCGCGGCGGAACCTTTGGCAGGGCTGACCAGCCTTACGGATTTCGAAAGTGGCCGGACGCAGTATAACGGCTCTGTCCAGCTTGCCGTGGATATTGGTGATACGCTGAAGCGGATCGACGGAACCGAGGTTCCGCTCTTGACGCCCTGGCGCGGTGTGGTGGTCAAGCCGGTGACGGTCAAGAAGGAGACACCGGCAAAGAAGGCCGCCGCCAAGCCAACGCAGGCCAAACCGGCCGCTAAGGCCGCACCGGCCAAGGTGGCGAAGGCCGCCCCGGTCGCCGCAGCCCCGGCCAAGCCGAAGAAGCCGAAAGGGTTGAAAGCGGCGCGCAAGGGGCAGGCGGATGATCTGAAACTGATCAAGGGCGTCGGCCCCAAGCTTGAAACCCTCCTGCATTCCTTGGGCTTTTTCCACTTTGACCAGGTTGCGGCCTGGGGTCCGGCAGAGCTTGCCTGGGTCGATGATAACCTCGAAGGGTTCAAGGGGCGCGCCAGTCGCGACAGTTGGGTGGCGCAGGCCGCCGCGCTGAGTGGCGGCGCGAAGAAAGGGTAATGTGAAATAGTGATAAGGATGCTTCGCCATGTCTGAGACAAAGAACGCTTCCTGCAGGCGCAATTGCTGGTTGGTGGCCGCGGCCGCCGCCGTGCTATTCGCCCTTGTTCTGGTGACGGTCGCCATGATGGCGCCGATGATGGCGCTGTTTCTGGCGCTGGTGCTTTTTGTCGTGGGCGGGTTTTTCCTGTCTTGGGTCTTTTGCACCGGGGCTGGTGCGCCGGGCGCGCCGATGGCCGCCCCCACAACGCCGCCTGCGCCGCCGCCAGTAGCGCCCGCCAGCCC
>JBARVM010000448.1:0-5515 GCA_049646265.1 Paracoccaceae bacterium | reverse complement strand
GTATCGGTGAAACTGCAGCGGAACGGCAGGAAGGCGTCACCCTTGCTGTCATCGCCCGTCAGCTTGCCCGGTCACTGCCCGACGGGGCGCGGGCGGCGAATACGGTCATCGCCTATGAACCGGTCTGGGCGATCGGCAGTGGCAAGACCCCTACCCTTGCCGAAATAGCCGCCGTTCATGCCGAAATGCGCGCCCTTGTGACTGCGCGCCATGGCGTCGAGGGTGCGGCGATGCGGCTATTGTACGGCGGTTCGGTCAACCCGGGCAATGCGGCAGAAATCTTTGCCGTGCCGGAGGTGGACGGGGCGCTGGTCGGTGGCGCGAGCCTTTTGGCCGCCGATTTCGCGCGGATCATCGCGGCGCTGGACAGGGCCTGAGCCCCGTCCCTAAAGCGGCAAAAGGGTTGTCGACTTGATCTCTTCCATACTCAAAAGCGCGGTGACGTTGAAAATCTTCACCTCGGAAATCAGCGCCTGATAAAAGGTATCATAGGCGCGGGCATTCTTGACGCGCACCTTCAGGATATAGTCGATATCGCCTGCGAGCCGGTGCGCCTCCAACACTTCGGGGCGTTCGCGCAGGGTTTGGAGGAATTTCTTTTGCCAGTCCGCCTCATGTTCGGAGGTGCGGATCAGCACGAAGAAACAGGCCTCGAATCCCAGCGCCTCGGGGTCGAGGATCGCGGTCTGCCGACCGATCACCCCATGATCCTTCAGCTTGCGGATCCGATTCCATACGGGCGTCTTGGAGCTGCCAACCTTGCGGGCGATTTCATCCAGCGACTGGCTGGCATCCTCTTGCAGTTCCGCAAGAATTTTCCGGTCCATATCATCTATGCGGGCTGACATTCGCTTTCCCCTTCCATGGCAAAAACTTTGTTCCCTACGCCCCCGAATATGAAACATTTGTTCTTATCTGCAAGGGGTATATGGCTGATATTGGGAAAATTTCCTATATTGAGCGGGAAAATTACAGGAATACGCCATGGCCCGCCCTTTCAGCCCCAAAGTCGTGACCGCAAATGATCTGCGCGAAGGCGATGTTGTCTATCTTGCCGCCGACGGCAGCTGGACGCGCCATCACCATCTGGCCGAACTGATCCGTGACGAGGCGCGCGCCGCCGAACGGCTGGCGCTGGCAGAGGCTGAGCGGCTGACGGTGGTCGGCGCTTATCTGGCCGATGCGCAGCCAGGCGCCAATGGCCCCGAACCGGTGCATTTCCGCGAAGCCTTCCGCACGCGCGGCCCGTCCAACTACGCCCACGGCAAGCAGGAGAGCGCCGATGTATAAGTACAGCGACTTTGACGAAAGCTTCGTCCGTGCCAGGGCAGCGCAATTCCGCAATCAGGTGGAGCGGCGTCTTGACGGATCGCTGACCGAAGACGAGTTTCGCCCGCTGCGACTGATGAACGGGCTTTATCTGCAATTGCATGCCTATATGCTGCGCGTGGCGATCCCCTATGGCACGCTTTCGGGCGCGCAGATGCGGCAGCTGGCCACTATCGCCGAACGCTGGGACAAGGGGTACGGCCATTTCACCACCCGTCAGAACATCCAGTATAACTGGCCGAAACTGACCGATGTGCCGGATATGATTGATGCGCTGGCCGATGTCGGCATGCATGCGATCCAGACCTCTGGCAATACGATCCGCAATGTCACGGCCGACCATTTCGCCGGGGCAGCCGCCGATGAAATCGCCGATCCGCGCCCGGTGGCCGAACTGATCCGCCAATGGTCCACCGACCATCCCGAGTTTCAGTTCCTGCCGCGCAAATTCAAGGTTGCCGTCACCGGCAGCCCCAATGACCGCGCCGTCACCCGTGCCCATGATATCGGCCTGCGCATGGTGCGCGGTGGCTCTGGCGCCATCGGCTTTGAGGTGATCGTCGGTGGCGGTCTTGGCCGCACGCCGATGGTTGGTCAGGTGATCCGCCCCTTCCTCAAGGCAGAGGATCTCTTGCCCTATCTGGAGGCGATCGTGGCCACCTACAACCTGATGGGCCGGCGCGACAACAAGTATAAGGCGCGGATCAAGATCACCGTTTTCGAGAATGGGATGGAAAAGTTCCGCGATGCGGTAGATACAAATTTCGAACGTATTAAGGCAGGTTTTAGCGGTCCTGACCCGAGTATTCTTGCAGAAATCGAACATTCCTTTGCGCCGCCCGCTTTCCGCACCGCCTCGGACGAGGGGTATGAGGCGGCCCGCGACGCTGATCCGGCCTTTCGGGCCTGGACGAAGACAAACCTGGCCGCCCACCGCGCGCCGGGCTATGCGATCGTCACCATCTCGCTCAAGGCACATGGGCAGACGCCGGGCGATGCCACGGCCGCGCAGATGCGCCTCATGGCCGATCTGGCCGACCGGTTTGGCCATGGAGAGCTGCGCATCAGCCACGAGCAGAATGTCATCCTGCCGCATGTCCATAAATCCGATCTGCCCGCACTTTATGCGGCGCTGAAGTCGGACGGGCTGGCCACGGCGAATATCGGCCTTGTCTCCGACATCATCGCCTGCCCCGGGATGGATTATTGCGCGCTGGCCACCGCCCGCTCTATCCCTGTCGCGCAGGAACTGGCGACCCATTTCAAGGCCATCGGTCTCGAAGAGGAAATCGGCCAGCTCAAGATCAAGATCTCGGGCTGCATCAATGCCTGCGGCCATCACCATGTCGGCCATATCGGCATTCTCGGCCTTGACCGGGCGGGGGTCGAAAATTACCAGATCACGCTGGGCGGCGACCATACCGAACGCGCCACCATCGGCGACAAGGTTGGCCCCGGCTTTGCCTATGATCAGGTGGTTCCGGCGATTGAGCGGCTGCTGCGCGCCTATCTGGCGCTGCGCAACAGCCGCAGCGAAAGCTTTATCGAGGCCTTCCGCCGGCTGGGCGCGGAGCCGTTCAAGGCCGCCCTTTACCCGGCCGAGGCGGCGCAGAATGCGGCCTGAAGCAGCGCGTCTGCCGACCGGGGCGGAGCTTGACACACGGGCGGCGGCGCTCAACGAACGCTACCGCCACCATTCCGCAACGGCGGTCCTGCGGCATGCGCTTGCCGATGCCGCAGTCGGGCGGCTGGCGCTTGTATCCTCTTTCGGGGCGGAATCGGTGGTCTTGCTGCATCTCGTCTCGACCATCGCGCCGCGTACGCCGGTTCTCTTCATCGACACGGAAATGCTTTTCCCCGAGACGCTGGCCTATCAGCGCGAATTGGCGCAAACGCTCAATCTGGCCGACATCCGCACCCTGCGCGCCGACCGCCGGGATACCGGGCATGCCGACCCAGACGGCACCTTGCATCAGGTCAACCCCGACGCCTGCTGCGCCCTGCGCAAGGTGGCGCCGCTGGAGCATGCCTTGCAGGGGTTTGACGGCTGGATCACCGGGCGCAAGCGGTTTCAGGCGGGCAGCCGTGCCGCGCTGGAATTTTTCGAGAATGACGCGGACAAGCGGCTTAAGGTCAATCCGCTGGCCCATTGGGGCCGCGAGGATCTGGAAGATTATTTGGTCAACAACCGCCTGCCCCGGCATCCGTTGGTGGCGCGGGGCTATCCTTCGATCGGCTGTGCGCCCTGCACCAGCCAGGTGGCAGAGGGCGAAGACCCCCGTTCGGGCCGTTGGCGCGGTCAGGCCAAGGAAGAATGCGGCATTCATTTCGTGAATGGCCGGGTGGTGCGCACCGGAGGCGCTGCCAAGGACCCAAAGGAGACAGCAGCATGAGCGTTATTGTGCGCGACGACGGCTTTCACGCCGATGATCTGGATGCGGCAACGCTGGCCGAGGGGCAGCGCATCGACATACCGCAGGATACCGCCCCGGAGAGCCTGCCCGATGTCAGCGGCGCGCGTCTGGTGACGGTGGCCTTCCCAAGCTTTTCCGACGGGCGCGGCTTTACCCTTGCCCGGCATCTGCGGGCGGCGGGGTATGGCGGGCGGCTGCGGGCGGTTGGCCATGTCATTGCCGACCAATATGCCATGGCGCGGCGTTGCGGCTTTGACGAGGTGGAGATAAGCGACGATCTGGCGGCGCGCCAGCCTGCCGATCAATGGCGGTTCCGCGCCGACTGGCAAGCAAACGATTATCAAAAACGCCTGCGCGCCTGATCTGGATCAATCCGCCGCGCCGCACATCCGGCTAGAATTCTACCGCTGGCGCAAAGCGGCAAAATCGTTTATACACAAACAAGATACCGAGGCCCCCCGTGAACGACATCTCTGCCATAACAGCGGTAAAGACCCTGCCCGACGCCCAGACCGTCACTTCGGTGCGGCACTGGACCGACCGTCTGTTTTCCTTTCGGGTGACGCGGCCGCAAAGCCTGCGGTTCCGTTCGGGCGAGTTTGTCATGATCGGTTTGATGGGCGACAATGGCAAACCGTTGCTGCGAGCCTATTCCATTGCCTCGCCGTCCTGGGACGAGGAATTGGAGTTCTATTCGATCAAGGTGCCAGACGGGCCGCTGACCTCGAAATTGCAGCATATCAAGCCGGGTGATCAGATCATCCTGCGGCCAAAGCCGGTCGGCACCCTGGTGCATGATGCGCTTTTGCCGGGAAAACGGCTGTGGTTTCTGGCGACAGGCACTGGCATTGCACCTTTCGCCAGCCTGATGCGAGAGCCGGAAACCTATGAGAAATATGACGATATCTACATGATGCATACCTGCCGGACACTGGCAGAGCTGGAATATGGCCGTGAGTTGATCAAAGGATTGAAGGATGACCCGCTGATCGGCGATTTGGTCGGGGACAAGCTGCATTACTTCCCCACCACAACCCGCGAAGACAGCATGTTGATGGGCCGGATCACTGACAATCTGCAAAGCGGCAAGGTGTTCAACTATTATGACATTGCGCCACTGAGCCCTGAAACCGACCGCGCCATGGTCTGCGGCTCTCTTGCCTTCAACGTCGATGTCAAGGAAGTGCTGGAGAGCTTTGGCCTGCGCGAGGGCGCCAATTCCGATCCAAAACATTATGTGGTCGAAAAGGCCTTTGTCGGCGACGGGATCTGACGCACCCCGCCGGTAGCCTGTTGCCGGTCGCGCCCCTTTTCCAATGAATACGCCGCATGGGGTTACCATGCGGCGTATTGCTTTTGTCTCGGCAGTGCCCGGGCGCCGCGGCGCCCGGTGAAAGGGCCGATTACATGCCCAGCGCGGCCTTGACCTGATCCAGCGCGCCTTGCACCAGTTCAGGGTTGGAGGCGGCGGCATCCACGGCGGCTTTCAGCGTTGCCTTGGTCACGTCGTCGAGGGTCGAGGTGTCGACCATGTCCTTGACCTTGGCCGCGTCAAAGCTGGCGGCATCAAAGAGGTCGGTCGCAGCCGGCGCGGCCTCTTCTGCGGCGGGCTCTTCGGTGGCGGCGGCTTCTTCAGCAGCCGGTTCTTCGGTGGCAGCCTCTTCGGCGGCCGGTTCTTCGGTTGCGGCGGCGGCTTCGGCGGCGGCGGCCTCTGCAGCGGCGGCTTCGGCAGCGGCGGCTTCGGCGGCAGCAGCTTCTGCGGCAGCGGCTTC
>JBARVM010000447.1:0-3500 GCA_049646265.1 Paracoccaceae bacterium | reverse complement strand
CCCCACCTCGTCACCACGCGGCGGCATGTAGTCGCCCTTGTCGATCAGCGTATAGGCCCGACCAAGGTAGCGCATGGTTTCCGCCGCCCGGAGCCCGTAGGCGCCATTGGCCAGCACCAGAACCTTGCCGTCGCGGGGCACGAAACTGCCCAACATCGCCTCGACCGCATAGCTGCCCGACCCCTGCAACGGCACACAGGCAAATTGGCCATCCCTGTCGCCCGCCATAGCCACCAGCTGGTCGCAAAGCGATTTGGTCATGGCCCGGAAGTCACCATCCCACGAACCCCAGTCGCGCAGCATCGCCTCTTTCACCGAAAGGGCCGTGGTCAGGGGGCCGGGTGTCAGAAGAAACGGTTCGCCGAGGTGCGGGTCGGGGAAGGCATCATGGGGCATGGGAAAGATCCTTCGGTGGCGATGCTGCGGAAATAGCACTTGTCACGGCCGATTTTTCACAGCTTGATATATATGTAAAATCGTTATTTTATATTCATCGATAAGTTTTGCTATGATCTGCGTGCCGCTGTCTAACGGCGGGAAAGGACGATCCACCCATGCGTTATGTTCAATTGCGCGCTTTTCACTATGTCGCCGTCAGCGGTGGCTTTTCCCGTGCTGCCGAACAGCTTTACCTGACCCAGCCCGCAATCTCCGATCAGGTTCGCAAGCTGGAAGAGGAATATGATATCCTCCTCTTCAATCGCCACAAAAAGCAGGTCAGCCTGACGGAGCAGGGCGAACGGCTGCTGGAAATAACCCGCAAGCTTTTCGATAACGAGGATCAGGCCCGCGAACTTCTGTCCGAAAGCCGTGCCACCCGCGCCGGCACCTTGCGGATCATCGCCGACAGCGCCCAGCATGTGTTGGTCATCCTTGCAAAGTTTCGCGAGCAATATCCGGGCGTTACGGTGGAGTTTCGCGCAGGTAACAGTGAAACCGTCGTCGAACAGCTGAACAATTACGAGGCCGACATAGGCGTCTTGGGCGAGGTGCCGGTCAGCCGCGATTTTGAAACGATATTGCTGAATGTCACGCCGATAACCGCCTTTGCTGCCGCGCGCCACCCGATTGCGGGCCGCAAGAAGCTGGGGTTCCGTGACCTGCAGGACCTGCCGCTTGTCTTTCGCGAACAAGGTTCGAAGACCCGTAACAAGCTGGAGACGGCGGCAGAGGCGGCAGGATTTCAGCTGACCCCGGCGATTGTCGCAGAGGGCCGCGAGGCGGTGCGCGAGATCGTCGCCTCTGGCGCCGGTGTCGGTTTCGTCTCTGCCGCCGAGTTCGGGCAGGATGCGCGGCTGGTGCGCATTCCGTTCGAGACGGCAAATCCGCTGATGATGGAAGAGGCATTGGTCTGTTTGCGCGAAAGGCGCAGCGGCAAGCTTGTCCGTGCCTTTGTCGATATCGCGCAAGGCTTGGCGAATCCGCCGCCCTGAGCCTGCCGTGAACTGTTGCAGACCCCTTCATTCCAGGTCGGGAATCGCCGGTAACGGCTAACAAATGACGTTCCCAGACCATTCGCAGGCTGATAGCTGCCTATTATGTTGGCAAAATTGATTCCAAGGGGACGCGCTGCATGTCGAAGACCGAACTTTACCAGCAACAACGCCTGGCTTCCATCGAGGCCACCAAAGCCGGGGCGCCCGCGCGCACAGCGAACCCGTTTTTCGGCGTCGGGCCGATCACGGATGGCGCAACGGATGACGCCGACAGCCGTCTGCTGAAGTTCGAATTCGAACGTTGGCTCGAAAAGAATTACCGCAAGCTTGATGACCGTGGCCGCGATCTTGGCCCCTTCACCGCCGCGGAAATTGGCCGGTCGATGCACCGTGGCTATCCGGCGGACAAGTTCCTTCTGGACATGATGCGGGAAATCCACCGCTATTTCGAGTTTCCCAAAAGCAACAAGATGGCCGTCGGGCTGGGTGGCGGCCATTCAGGCTTTACCGCCTGCGCGCTGCATTTGATCACCACCAACGATCCCGCCCAGCAGGTCTTTGTCGATACGCTGCGCCCGGAATCGGAGGCGGCCAAAGCCTCGGGCTTTTTCCGTCAGTCCTGGGGTGCTCAGATCATCGAGATGATGCGCTATGCCAAGAACGGCGATGAAAGCCGCGTGCATTTCGCCACGCAGGAAGGTGTCGTGCCCTCTGCCGCCGAACTGGCCAAAATGGGTATCAAGCTCTTTATCGGGGTCGGTCACGAAACCACCGGCGCAACGACCTATTCGTCCCGCGATGTGAAGGAGCTTCTGGCCTGGATCGCTATGAACCCGGCCGAACATCATGTGGTCCTTGACGCGACCTCGATGCTGGGCGCCATGCCGTGGGGCGAGGCGCTGGTGCGCGAAGTCACTGCGAAATGCTGCATGTTCATGCCGTTCCAGAAGGCCATTGGCGGTATCTCGGGCTACTTTGTCGCCTCCTTTACGCCCGCTGCATTGGATCTGATTGAAAAGAACCAGAAGAACCCCTCCTGGGCCATCCCGCGCCAGCTGAAGATCGCCGCACCCGTCGATCCCAAGATGCCGCTGACCGGCGAGCGGACAGTGAATGTGGGCCCGATCTATGATCCGGCGGCTGACAAGATGGTCGGCGGCGTTATCAACACCTTCTCGACGCTTGCTTTTGCCGAAACCACCTTTGGCCTTCTGCGCGCCGAAAAGAAGATCGGTTCGGTCAGCGAGCTGAACGCGCGCTCTGTGCAGAACCGCCAGGCGGTGAATGACTGGGTGACGGCGCATGCGCTCTTTGAGCTGGGCGTGTCCGATCCCGACTACAGGGGTGCGGCCGTGACGCTTTTGAAGGTCAAGGACGCCGATATCACCGATCCGGCGATCCATGCCCGTATCGTTGCCTATTCCAAGGCGATCCTGTCCTATGATGGCGTCACCCATCCCAATGGCACTTACGAACCGGGTCTGGATGTGGCGCGCTATATCAATGCCTTCCCCGGCACACCGGGCGACTACCGCGCCTGGATCGGCGGCATCCGTCCGGTCAGCGACATTACCGCGCTGCTCGACAATCTACATTATGCCTATCACCGCGCCAAGATCGCCGTGCTGGAAGAGGAGCTGGCAAAGGAAGGCGTCACCTTCCCGGCAGAGGCCACAAGTGGCGAAATCAAGCGGATGGACGACCCGAACCGCGCCTACAAGGTGCTGATCTGTGACCGGGTTGGGCTGAAGTTTGATGGCTCCGGCACGCCGGACCATTCCGAAGTGCGCGCCTATGTCGAAGCGCAGGGCGGTGTTTTCCATGAAACCGCGCTCGGCGACGAGGCCGGGCTGGCCGAGGGCAAGATCCATTTCTTCTATGTCCCCGACATCTCGACCGAGGCAGAGATCATGGCGGTCGCGGGCAAGGGCCAGTATGACGCGGTGATCGCGGCGGCGACCTTCCTGCCCAAGGGCTCGGTCTTTGCTCTTGGCGGTGTGCGCATCGGTGCGGGGACCGGCAATATGGGTTCCGACAGCTGGGGCGGCGGTAATGGTACGGGCG
>JBARVM010000446.1:0-3691 GCA_049646265.1 Paracoccaceae bacterium | reverse complement strand
CCCCCACCCTTTACCCGTCAGCCGATCGCCGCGGCTGTCACGTCCGTGTCGATATAAGGCACATATTGCGCGAAATTCCCCGCAAACATGTTCACCAGCTTCTGCGCCTGCATGTCATAGGCCGCCGCATCCCGCCAGGTCTGGCGCGGATCCAACAGGCGGTTCTCGATACCCTCCACCGCAACCGGCACATCAAAGCCGAAATTGGCATCCTTGCGGACGGTCGCGTGGTTCAAAGAACCGTCAAGTGCCGCAGTCAACAACGCGCGGGTCGCCTTGATCGGCATACGCCGCCCGGTGCCATAGGCACCACCTGTCCAGCCGGTATTCACCAGCCAGCAACTCGCGCCATAGCGTGCAATCTTTTCTTGCAACAGCTTGCCGTAAACTTCCGGCCGGCGCGGCATGAAAGGCGCCCCAAAACAGGTGGAGAAGGTCGGTTGCGGCTCATTCACCCCTTGTTCTGTCCCCGCCACCTTGGAGGTGAAGCCGGACAGGAAATGATACATAGCCTGCGCCGGAGTGAGCCGCGCAATCGGCGGCAAGACCCCAAAGGCATCGCAGGTCAGCATGACGATATTCTTCGGATGCCCGCCCAGCGCCGTCTCGGAGGCATTGGAGATATAGTCCAAAGGATAGGCGCAACGCATGTTTGCCGTCAGGCTGGAATCCTCGAAATCAAGATCCTTGGTCTCAGGATCGAAGATCATGTTTTCGATCACCGTGGCGAATTTCTCGGTCGTGGCATAGATCTCGGGCTCTGCCTCGGCAGACAGGTTGATTGTCTTGGCATAGCAGCCGCCCTCGAAATTGAAGGTGCCCTTGTCCGACCAGCCATGCTCATCATCGCCAATCAGGATACGCGAAGGATCGGCCGAAAGCGTGGTCTTGCCCGTACCAGACAGGCCAAAGAAAACCGCCGCATCATCGGGATCGCCAATGGCATGATTGGCCGAACAATGCATGGCCATCACGCCCTTGCCGGGCAGGATATAGTTGAGCAGGGTAAAGACCGACTTCTTGTTTTCCCCCGCATAGGCGGTGTTGGCGATCAGGATCAGCTTGCGATCAAAATTCAGCGCAATCACCGTTTCACTTCGGCAACCGTGGCGAACAGGGTCCGCCTTGAACGAGGGGCAGTTGATAATGGTGAATTCCGGGACAAAGCTATCCAGCTCTTCCCGTGCGGGCCGGCGCAGCAGATGGCGAATGAAAAGACCATGCCAGGCCAGTTCCGTCACGACGCGCACATCCAACCGATGTTCGGCATCCGCACCGCCGTAAAGATCCTGCACAAAATAGTCGCCGCCCTTCATATGGGCGACCATATCCTCGTAAAGCAGATCGAATTTCGCCGGATCCATGGGCGGATTGTTTTCCCACCAGATCGTCTCTTCAACCGACGGGGTACGCACCACGAACTTGTCCTTGGCGGATCGGCCCGTATGTTTGCCGGTCGTCACCAGAAGAGAGCCGCCCTTGCCGAGCGTGCCCTCATTGCGCTTGATGGCCGCTTCGACCAGCGCGGGCTCCGCCAGATTGTAATAGACCTCGCCAAGCCCCCCTATCCCTTGGTCTTCCAAGCGGAAAGCAGGATTAACGCGTCCAGTTGTCATTCTAATGCTCCTGTCATCGCCGTCTGGCGTTCTACTGTCGATCCGCCCGGGCCGTAGGGCGTTTTTGGTGCAAGAAATGTCGCAAGACGGCCTATACAAGAGCCTATCACATTGATCCAGAAGGCTTCTTGACCGTTAGCGCCATCACGCCGACTTTAGCGCAATCATGGAAAAATTTACCCTCTTGTCGGAAACAATCCGCGCCAAACTGCGGCAAATTCGCCAGCCTTGGCGAATATTGCCCCAAATCGCCACCTGATGCAGGGGTGATTCGTACTTACCGGTTGATTCCGTAGGCCGAAAAACCGAAACTGACACGAAAACAATGCTGAGCAGAACAAGGAAACCAAAATGTCGCGCATTGCACTTGTTGACGACGACAGGAACATCCTGACTTCGGTGTCGATGACACTTGAGGCCGAGGGTTTTGAGGTTGAAACCTATAATGACGGCCAGTCCGCCCTGGACGCCTTTAACAAACGCCTACCCGATATGGCCGTACTTGATATCAAGATGCCGCGCATGGACGGTATGGACCTGCTGCAGCGCCTGCGGCAGAAAACCTCGATGCCGGTGATCTTCCTCACCTCCAAGGATGATGAGATCGACGAGGTTCTGGGCCTTAGGATGGGCGCGGACGATTATGTGAAAAAGCCCTTTTCCCAGCGGCTTCTGGTCGAACGCATTCGCGCGTTGCTGCGCCGGCAAGAAGCGATCGCCTCTGGCGAGGTTGCCACGACCGAGGAAACCAAGATCATGTCGCGCGGCCATCTGACCATGGACCCGTTGCGCCATTCGGTCAGCTGGAAAGGCATGGATGTGGCGCTTACCGTGACCGAGTTCCTGCTGTTGCAGGCGCTGGCCCAGCGGCCCGGCTTTGTCAAAAGCCGCGATCAGCTGATGGATGTCGCCTATGATGATCAGGTCTATGTCGACGACCGCACCATCGACAGCCATATCAAGCGGCTGCGCAAGAAGATGCGGATGGTCGATGACGACTTTACAGCCATAGAAACGCTGTACGGCATCGGTTATAGATATAACGAAGAGTAAGACCGCCTTCCCGGGCGGCTGTGGGTGCCAAACTGTCTGACAAGACCAATATCGTATTAGGCGAAGACTGGGTAGCTCCAGAGGGAACCGTAGATTCAGAATTGAAAGCCGGCCGGGAAAGGCGCGGCTTCATTTCGCTTAACCGCTCGCCGCTGGCACGCAAGATCATCACCTTCAATCTCATGGCGATGATCGTGCTGGTCGCTGGGGTTCTTTATCTCAACCCCTTCCGCAATAGTCTGGTGCTGCAACGCGAAAGCGGTCTGGTGGCAGAGGCGCAGCTGATCGCTGACGTGTTCGAGGCGCAGCTAGACCGCGCTGGGCCGGTCAATCTGGTCAGCGGCGATGGGATCGACGTGGCCGCCACCACCGCAGGGATCGAGCTGCCCACCGGGGTGGAACTGCTGATCTATGACACGACCGGCCAGCTTGTATCTTCCAGCGTCGGAATGGAAAGACCGCCGCAAGACAAGGTCGAGGGACTGCAAAGTGACTCTCGCTCTACCGTCATCACCGATATTCTCAATGCCGTCTGGGAAACCATCGCCAAACTCCTGGCGCCGGCAAATGACCCCAATCTGGCCAGCAGCCCCGAAGACCTGGCCCGCGACCTGATCGCCGCGGCGCAGGGGGGCGCGACACAGGTCCATACCAGCCGCGACGAAAACGGCAACGCGACCTTTACCGTAGCCACTCCGATCCGCCAGAAAAACCGCATTGTCGGCGTTGCCGCCGTTACATCCTTTGCCGGAGAGATTGACCAGCTTGTCCGGGTGGAGCGTGAACAGGTTCTGCAGATGTTTGTTGTGGCGATCATCGTCTCTATCGGGCTGAGCCTGGTCTTGGCCTCGACCATCGCCAACCCGCTCTCTGACCTTGCCGCCGCCGCCGAGCTTGGTCGCGACAAGAACGCGCGCAAAATGTCGCCAAGCCGCGTGCGCATCCCCGACCTGACCGCCCGCCCCGATGAAATCGGTCGCCTGTCAGGGGCGATGCGCGGCATGGTCGCCGCCCTTTACGAA
>JBARVM010000445.1:0-8437 GCA_049646265.1 Paracoccaceae bacterium | reverse complement strand
TCGCTGAAGGCTAGTGCGCGGTGGCAGATCGGACAAGGCCGTCTGCACCTTGTCTGCCTGAATAGGGTGCTGCTTTACCGGGGCGACGAAAGCCGCCCAGCCCGCCGCCGGCATTTCTTCAAGGTCTGCGGCGAACAAGATAATGTGACCAGCGGTCGGAACCGGCCTGCGAGCTAAGCGGCCCACGAGGCCGTGATCGAAAAGTCCTTGGAAAACCACCCTTTGTTGCAATTCGACGGGGTCTTTTCACGCAGCCGTGCGTTTTGGAAAAGTTGCCTATCGGCAGATGATTTTCCCGTGAGGCGGCGCGACCGAAGCGTGATTTGAATTTGCCGCGGGCAGGGCACAGGTTGAAGCCATCGGAACAAAGGTTCTGAGCAAGTTTCAATCAAACCCGAAAGGACAGACCATGAAAACCGCAATTATCGCCAGCGCAATCCTTGCTACCTCGATCACTTCCGCCTTTGCCATGAACCCCCCGGACGAGCGTGTGGGCGCCTCTCTTGACCATGGCGTCGCCGTCGCCGTCACCAAGTCCGCCATCATGGACAACAGCTCCCTTGGCGCCGACTATCTGAAAAACTCCCGGCGCTGATCGCTGACCCTAACGTAACCGGCCCTCGGGCCAAAGACAGGCGTCCCCATTATTGGGGGCGCCTGTTTCGTTTCGGCTTAAAAAGCCAGCTTCCCAGCGCTCTCTGGCGGTTTTGGCCGCGCCGCCAAGGTTGCGTCCTTGTGCCCCAGGCCGTATGTCATCAGAAAAGAAGAAGATTACAGGAGGGGCCATGTATCGCGTCTGGGACTATATTTCGACCTATTCGCTTCTGCTGATTGCCGGTGCGTTGATTGCCCTCATCTGGGCCAATATCGATCCGCACAGCTATCATGCGCTGGTCCATTATGTGCTGGTCGATGATTTCGTCATCGGCGAGGCGCATGCCGAAGGCGGGACGGTCCAAAGAACCCTGACGCTGCATTTTCTGGTCAATGATGTATTCATGGCCTTCTTCTTTGCCATCGCGGCCAAAGAGGTGTGGGAGGCATTGATCCTGCAGGAAGGCTCATTACGGGGCCGCAAGGCTCTGACCCCGCTGATTGCCACGGCCGGGGGCATGGTCGGGCCGGTCACGGTCTATCTGGGGCTGGCGGCGGCGCTGGGAATAGTGGAGACGGTTGGTCGGGGTTGGGCCATTCCGACCGCGACCGACATCGCCTTTTCCTATCTGATAGGCCGGGTCATCTTTGGCGCGGGCCACCCGGCGATCCGTTTCTTGCTTTTGCTGGCCATTGCTGATGACGCGGCGGGGCTTATAATTCTGGCGGTCTTTTACCCCACTGGCGATCTTGCGCCCGTCTGGCTTTTGCTGTCGCTGGCAGCAGGCGTGGGTGTCTATCTCGGCTTCAACTGGCTGCCGCGCAAGCTTGACGGGGCAAATAGCCTCCGCCCAGCTTCGACCTGGGTTCGCAAGAAATTGACCTTCTGGCCCTATGCGGTTGCCGCGGCGATCAGCTGGTACGGATTTCAGCAGGCGGGCATTCACCCTGCGCTTGGCTTCCTGCCGATCGTGCCGGCCATTCCCCATGCCGACCGCGCCTTCGGCATCTTTGCCGAAGCCGAAAAGCATCTGAAAGACCTTTTGAACGTGATCGAGCATGGGCTGAAATACCCGGTCGAGATCTTCCTGTTCTTCTTTGGCTTGCTGAACGCCGGGGTAGAGTTCAGTGCGATTTCGGCGCCGACATGGCTGGTGCTTGCCGGGCTAATCATCGGAAAGCCGATCGGTATCTTCCTCTTTGGCTGGTTCGCTGCGGTGCCGATGGGGCTTGGCCTTTCGCAGGGCATGCGCATGTCGGACCTGTTCGTGCTGGGATGCGTGGCTGCTATTGGCTTTACCGTGGCGCTCTTCGTGGCAACAGTGGCCTTTCCGGCCGGCCCGGTACAGGACGCGGCCAAGATGGGCGCATTGTTCAGTTTTGCGGCTGGCGCCATCGCCATATTCGCCGGGCGGATGTTCGGCGTGACGAAGGTATCTTGAGTGCGATCTGAAAGCCCGCTTTCTTTCCATCTGCACAGTTTCGTCATTGTGACAGCAGATTGAACTTGTAGGATTGTCGTTAACGATGTTTGGCTAGATTGGCCTCGACGTCACAAGGGCAGGGCGATGCTTGAGTTTGTAAATGTCAGCAAGTCCTTCTGGACGGGCCAGAAGCGCAAGGTAATCCTTGATCGTGCCAGCTTTCGGGTGGAACTGGGCAATTCGCTTGGCATTCTGGCGCAAAACGGCACTGGCAAAACCACGATCATCAATATGATGGCAGGTCTCGAAAAGCCTGACGAAGGCACGGTCACCAAACGGTGCCGCGTCTCTTTTCCGCTGGGCTTCATGGGCGGCGTCAACAACGGCCTTTCGGCGCGTGAAAACGCCCGCTTCATCGCGCATCTCTACGGACTTGATCCCGATTATGTCGAAGCATTCTGTCGCTGGCTGTGCGGGTTGGAAGAATATTTCGATCAACCGATGTCGATCTACAGTTCGGGTATGCGCTCTCGCGTGATCTTTTCGCTGCTCTTGGCGTTGGAGTTCGATATTTACCTTATAGACGAAGGCATGCCCTCTACCGCCGATGAGGCGTTCAACCGCAAGGCTGGTGGCATCCTGCAGGAGCGGTTGCAAAATTCCACGGTCATTGTCGTGTCGCATCAGGTTTCCACGCTGGAGCGGTTCTGCCGCACGGGTGCGGTTTTGCGGGATGGCAAATTGACGATGTATGAAACGTTGGACGAGGCACGGTGGCATTATGAACGAGCCGCCTAAGGTCCGCAGATTCCGCACCCGCCCGCCACGCCGGGCAGAGGCGCCCGCCGCAGCAGCCCCGAGCATGGCCAAGGGGGCCGCTACCGATCTGGGAAGCTCGATGCCCTTTGCCCCCGCGCCGGAGGATGACGGTTTCGGTGATCTGAATATCGCCGGTGGCAAGGGTGATGCATCCCCGCTGATCCTTGGCAGGGCTGACGCGGAAGAGATTGAAGCGGTCCGGGCAGAGGGGATTGACCCGCGGCAACTGCGACTAGCCCGGCGTGTGGCGCTTAAGAACGGGATCGAGGCGACAACCGACTATGAAGCTGTGGCCCTTTTGCGCCGCAAGGGTATCGACCCCTTTCAAAAGCTCAACATTCTGGAGTTGGTAGAGGCAGGCGCCGCAGCGGACGGAAAGCCCGAGGGCGGCAAAGGCCTTCCTGTCGCCCGCCCGAAAGGTGGCGAACAGCTGCCCTCCACCGCTGTGATGGCCGAGGCGGACCGTATCGGCGCGATCCGCGACATGCAGCGAGATATCGTCCGCCGCCGCCGACGCAACTTTACCATGCTGATGTTGCGGCTGGCCTTTTTTATCTTCTTGCCGACCATTGCCGCTGGCTATTATTTCGCCGCCATCGCCACGCCGCTTTATGCCACCAAGGCAGAGTTTCTTATTCAGCAGGCCGAGCCGCAGGGCGGCATGGGGGGCCTGTCGTCGATGTTCCGCGGTACCTCTCTGGCGACATCGCAGGATGCGATCGCGGTGCAAAGCTATCTGCAGTCGCGCGACGCAATGATGCGGCTTGATGCCGAACGGGGTTTCAAGAAACATTTTTCGCAAAGCTTCATCGATCCGCTGCAGCGGCTCGACCCCGGTGCCTCGAACGAGACCGCCTACAAGCTTTACAAGCGCAAGGTGAAGATCAGCTATGACCCGACAGAGGGTATCGTCCGGATGGAGGTGATGGCGGCAGACCCCGCCACCAGCCAGGCCTATGCCGAGGCGCTTTTGGGCTTTGCCGAGGAACGGGTCGACAATCTGACGCAGCGGGTGCGCGAAGATCAGATGAAAGGCGCGCGCGAAAGCTATGCCGACGCCGAGCGAAAAGCGTCCGCGGCGCAGGACAAGGTCTTGGCCTTACAGGAAAAGCTGGGGGTTCTCGACCCTCAGGTCGAAAGCGGCATCGTCATGGCGCAGGTCGGCGAGCTTGAGGGCATGGTGCGCCGCAAGGAGCTGGAACTGAACCAGCTGATGGATAATGTCCGGCCCAATCAGGCGCGCGTTGACGGCGTGCAGGGCGATCTGGCGCGACTGCGGGCGCAAATCGCCGATCTGCGCGGCGAGATGACGGATGGTACAAAAGACAACCTTTCCCTGGCCCAGATAACCGGGCAGCTGCGCATCGCCGAAACCGAACTGGCGACGCGTCGGCAGATGCTGGCCCAGACGCTTCAGCAGTTGGAAACCGCGCGTATTGAGGCGAACCGGCAGGTGCGCTATCTGTCGCTCAGCGTCATACCGGTGGCCCCGGACGATCCGACCTATCCGCGCAAGTTCGAAGATACCGCGCTCTGGTTCATGATCTTCGCGGGCATCTATCTGATGCTGTCACTTACCGCCTCTATCCTGCGCGAGCAGGTGACAAGCTAAAGGGCTGCACATGAGTTTGATGAAAGACCTGGCCATCGGCGATCTTGTCGTTGGCAACGACCGGCCGCTGACGGTAATCGCCGGGCCTTGCCAGCTCGAAAGCGCCACCCATGCCGAAATGATCGCCGGCCACATGGCCGAAGTCTGCCGGACTGTCGGCGCGCAATTCATCTTCAAGGCCAGTTATGACAAGGCCAACCGCACCTCCCTAGGCGGCCGACGGGGGCTGGGGATTGACGCAGGGCTGAAGATTCTGGCCGATCTGAAAGGATCCATGGGCCTGCCGGTCCTGACCGATGTGCATGATGCCGAACAGGCCGGTCTTGCCGCCGCCGTTGTCGATGTGATCCAGATCCCCGCCTTTCTTTGCCGTCAGACCGACCTTTTGCTTGCAGCGGGCCGTACAGGTGCCGTGGTCAATATCAAGAAAGGGCAGTTTCTGGCGCCCTGGGATATGGACAATGTGGCAGCCAAGGTCGCCAGCACCGGCAATGACCGGATCATGCTGACAGAGCGCGGCACTTCATTCGGTTATAATACATTGGTGGCTGATATGCGGGCCCTGCCGACCATGGCCAAGACGCATTATCCGGTCATCATGGATGCAACCCATTCGGTGCAACAACCCGGCGGGCTTGGTGGTTCCAGCGGCGGCCAGCGCCAGTTTGCCCCCGCCATGGCCCGCGCGGCGGTCAGCCTCGGCATTGCCGGGGTCTTTATCGAAACCCACGAAGACCCGGACAATGCGCCGAGCGACGGGCCCAACATGATACCGCTCGACCAGATGCAGGGGCTTTTGCGCACCCTGATGGCGATCGACAAGATTGCCAAGTCGGACCCGGTAAGGGTCTAAAGGGCCAAGGTGCCGCTATCGCTTGTTCTTGGCAGCGACAAGCGGATATAGCTGCGCCAAACACCGGCCAGTCCGGACCCAAACAAAGAGATGCAGGACCTGCTATGACCCCTTTCGCAATTGCCGGCGTACAGATGTACGTCAACGCGCTAGAGCCGAATGTTGACGCCATGTTGCACCGGCTCGCCATTCTGATGGCGCGCTTTCCATGGACACAGATGGTACTCTTTTCGGAACTGGCGCCCTATGGGCCCTTGCCGAAATTCGCCCAGCCTTTGCGCAACGATGGCCTGGCGCGTTTTCAGGAAGCAGCGCAAAAACATAATGTCTGGTTGATTCCCGGTTCTATCTTCGAACAGGCCGAAGACGGCAAGATCTATAATACCGCATCGGTGATTAACCCTGCAGGCGAAATCGTATCTGACTACCGCAAGATGTTTCCCTTTCGCCCCTACGAGGCAGATGTCGAAGCGGGAACGGAATTTTGCATTTTCGACGTGCCGGATGTGGGCCGTTTCGGCCTGTCGATCTGCTATGATATCTGGTTTCCGGAGACTACCCGACATCTGACCGCCCAGGGGGTCGAAGTGTTGCTTCATCCGGTTTTGACCGGCACTGCCGACCGGGATGCGGAACTGGCGATCGCGCGGGCCACGGCCGCGCAATTCCAGTGTTATGTGTTTGATGTCAATGGTTTGGGCGCAGGCGGCAATGGCCGGTCATGTGTAGTCGACCCTTCAGCCACAGTGCTACATCAGTCCACAGGGCTGGAAGATATGTTTCCAGTCGAGGTTGATTTCGATCTGGTCCGACGCCAGCGCGCGACCGGTTTGAAAGGTCTCGGCCAGGTGCTGAAAAGTTTCCGCGACCGCTCTGCCGAATTCCCGGTTTATGACCGTGCCCGCGGTGCAGACAGCTACCTTCATAGCCTTGGTGCACTCGAGATGCCGCAACAGGGTTCGCGAGGCGGCATGACAGCGCGTGAACCCACTTTGGCACCAGCAAAAAATTATCTGGTGGACAGATCGATCTAAGAAGGCGACCTTTAGCAATAGCTTACGGGACGAATCTTCGCAGTCTGATCTGGGGGACACACTGCAGACCTTAACTTCGTTTGCCAGTCTCCCGGCGAACCAGAAAGGGCATCTATGCAGTCGATGAGCGACTATTACTCCGCCGTGCAATTACGCTCGGACCGGTGGAGCGCGCTACGCGAAAAGCTCGAACTGCTAGGAAGGGAACCAGAAGGCAAACGCGCAAAAACCGTCCATGCCCAGGCCGCGGCCCTTTTCGAATCTCTGGCTGTCATCGAACGCTATTGGGCCTTTCCCGGCACTGCCGCCTTTGAACATATGCGCAGGCAGTTCGAAAATGGTCATATTGCCGAAGCCGCCTTTACCGTCCGCCGTGCCACTAGGGCACTGACGTCTGGCGCCTATCGCCGTCGCACCATCCCGCTCGACCGCGACAGTTTCGACGACGATCACGATGAAGAGGCCCTTTTACCGCCCGAGGCTCGCGCACTTTCGAAACCTTATTTCGAAGTGATGATTGTCGATGACGTCAATGAACAGCAGGTCGGCTGGCTGAAATCCAACATGACCTCGATGCGTCGTCAAGAGGATGCCTTCCACTATGAACCGGTTGTGGTGCCAAGCCTCAAGGACGCGCTAATCGGCGTGCTTTTCAACCATAATATCCAGGCAATTGTCGTTCGCCCCGGCCTTAGGATGGACAGCGACGTGCATCTGCCGATCCTGACACGCTACTTGCAGCGCGCAGGCGGCGAAGAGACGATCGAGGATATCGCGCCCGAAGATTATGGGCCCGAACTCTGCCGGATGATCGGCAAGATGCGCCCGGAGCTAGACGCCTATTTGGTGACCGACCGGTCGGTCGAGGATATCGCAGGGCTGGATCTTGGGATCTGCCGCCGGGTCTTCTACAATCAGGAAGATTTCATGGAGTTGCACCTGAATATCCTGCGCGGTGTTCAGGCCCGCTACAAGACGCCCTTCTTCACAGCCCTCAAGGAATATTCCAAACAGCCGACAGGCGTTTTTCATGCCATGCCCATATCGCGCGGCAAGTCGATATCCCGGTCGCACTGGATACAGGACATGGGCGCCTTTTACGGCCCCAATATCTTTTTGGCCGAAACTTCCGCCACTTCGGGCGGCCTTGACAGCCTGCTGGAACCGCACGGCCCGATCAAGGAGGCGCAGGAGCTGGCCAGCCGTGCCTTTGGCTCCAAACAGACCTTCTTTGCCACCAACGGCACCTCGACCTGCAACAAGATCGTTGTGCAGGCACTGGTCAGGCCGGGCGACATCGTGCTGGTTGACCGCGATTGCCACAAGTCGCACCACTACGGCATGGTGCTGTCCGGCGCCCAGGTCTGTTACCTCGACAGCTATCCTTTGAATGACTACTCGATGTATGGGGCGGTGCCCCTGCATGAGATCAAGAAAAAGCTTCTGACGCTGAAAGCGGCGGGCAAACTTGATCAGGTCAGGATGCTTTTGCTGACCAACTGCACCTTTGACGGCATCGTCTACAATGTCGAACGGGTGATGGAGGAATGCCTGGCGATCAAGCCAGACCTTATCTTCCTCTGGGATGAGGCATGGTTCGCCTTTGCCCGCTTTGGCCCGACCTATCGCCACCGCACCGCGATGAATGCCGCGAATGTCTTGCGCGAACGGCTGAAATCGTCCGAACATGCCAAGGCCTATGCAAAGCAAGCCGAAAAGCTGAAGGATGCGGATGATGCGACGCTTCTGAAAACCCGGCTGATCCCAGCACCGAATGCACGGGTGAGGGTCTATGCAACGCAGTCTACCCACAAGACGCTGACGTCGCTCCGCCAAGGTTCGATGATCCATGTGAACGATCAGGACTTCAAGGGAGAGGTCGAGGCCTCCTTCCACGAAGCCTACATGACCCATACGTCGACCAGCCCCAATTACCAGATCATCGCTTCTCTAGATGTCGGGCGCCGGCAGGTGGAATTGGAAGGGTACGAATTCGTCCAGCGGCAGGTAGAGGCGGCAATGTCGATGCGCCGCGCCATTTCGACCCATCCGCTATTGCAGAAATATTTCAAGGTTCTGACGGCGGGCGACATGATCCCGG
>JBARVM010000444.1:0-2023 GCA_049646265.1 Paracoccaceae bacterium | reverse complement strand
TTTGACCGACCCAGGCGCGCGTGACGCGCAGACCCGCGCGATGGATCTGACCATGACGCGCCTTGGCTTTGGTGGGGCGCCGCCGGGCCTGCGCGCGGCGCAGGCGGTTCTGGAGTTTCTAGGCCTTCCTGCCGCTCAGGACGGCTAGGACCGCAAAACGTGCATCAAGTATCGGCTGGACCAGTGCTGCGCCTTCAGATCATGGCTGATGAACCGGGTCGGCAGCGCATATCTGGGCTGGTAAAGCGCTAAGCCCCCTGCAACCACTTACCTTCGGCCCGCCAACCGGATTATAGAGAGGTCATGGCACAGATTGATTCACTCTTCGTCACCCGTCTTTACCGCGCCGCCCTTGCCGAACTGGGCAAGGCGCCCGATCCGGAGGAGTTGGAGGACGCCTGTCTTTCCATCGCCGAGGATGACGAGGCGGGACAGGACTGGTGCCATGAAAACGGCTATGCAGGTTATACCAGCTATGCCTCGCTGGCCGATCTGCCCTGGCGCTTTCCGATCTTCAAGGATCTGGTCAAGCTAATCGACAAACATGTGGCCGCTTTTGCCAAGGATCTCGACTTTGACCTTGGCGGGCGCAAGATCAAGCTCGACAGTCTCTGGATCAATATCCTGCCGCAGGGCGGGGTTCACAGTTCCCACATCCATCCCCATAGCGTGATCAGCGGCACCACCTATGTGACCATGCCGACAGGGGCGAGCGCGATCAAATATGAAGACCCGCGTCTGGCGATGATGATGGCCGCCCCGCCGCGCCGCAAGGAAGCCCGCGCCGAGATGCGCAGCTTTGTCTATCTGGCGCCCGCGCCGGGCGAGATCCTCTTGTGGGAAAGCTGGCTGCGCCACGAAGTGCCAGTGAATATGGCCGAGGATGACCGGATCAGCATCAGCTTCAACTACGGCTGGGGTTAGGGCAGAGGCAGGGCGCGCTGGCCTGTCGCCAGGGGGGCCACGCCCCGCGCCTAGCAGCCCTTCCAGATCCAGCCGCCACCCAAAATCCGGCTGCCTTCGGGCGCGTAAAAGACGCAGGCCTGACCGGGGCTGATCCCCTCTTCAGGGTTCAAAAGCTCCACCTCCGCCTCGCTTGCCGAGAGAGGCCGGATCACCGCAGGGCGCGGCGCATGGGTTGAGCGTATCTTGACCCCGACATGCCAATCTTCGGCACTGTCAAAGGCGCTGTCCCCCAACCAGTTGATCTCGCGCAAAGGCACCCGCCGCGTGGCCAGCGCCGCCTTCGGACCCACCACCACCCTACGGCTTTCCGGCTCCAGCCGCAGGACATAGAGCGGATCGCCCGTGCCGCCGATCCCTAATCCGCGCCTTTGACCAATGGTGTAATGGATGATGCCATTGTGGCTGCCCAGAACCTGACCGTCGAGATCGACAATCTCGCCTGGATCGGCCGCGCCGGGGCGCAGCTTCTCGATCACCGCGGCATAATTGCCGTTCGGCACAAAACAGATGTCCTGACTGTCGGGCTTGTCGGCCACGACCAGACCATATTGCGCCGCCAGCTTGCGGGTTTCCGCCTTGGAGGCGAGATGCCCCAAGGGGAAACGCAGAAAGTCGAGCTGGTCCTGCGTGGTCGAGAACAGGAAATAGGACTGATCGCGGCCCGGATCGGCGGCGCAATGCAATTCCGCGCCAGCCAGGCCCACCTTGCGCTGGATGTAATGACCCGTTGCCATACAGTCGGCATCAAGATCCTTCGCCGTTGCCAAGAGATCCTTGAATTTCACCCGTTCGTTGCAGCGAATGCAGGGTACCGGCGTCGCACCTGCCAGATAGGCATCGGCAAATTCGTCGATCACCGCCTCGCGGAACATATTCTCATAATCGAGCACGTAATGCGGGAACCCCATCGCCTCCGCCACCCGGCGCGCGTCATGGATATCCTGCCCGGCGCAACAGGCACCCTTTTTCGCCAGCGCTGCGCCATGGTCGTAAAGCTGCAGCGTGACGCCGACAACATCATAGCCCTGATCCTTGAGAAGGGCAGCCACGACCGAAC
>JBARVM010000443.1:0-1788 GCA_049646265.1 Paracoccaceae bacterium | reverse complement strand
CTCCCGAGCCGATCTTGAAGGCCGGAACATTGATTTCATTCAGAAAATCAGCAGCCTTGCGGCTGAAAGGGGTGGAGATGTAGATCATCCCCAGACTTTCGGTAAAGGCCTTGAGCGCGCGTTCGTCATCGGCAGAAAGGGCACAACGCGCCATCACATCCCAGATCGAGACATCGGCATTTGGCGGAAAGATCGACTTGGCCTCGTCCGTCATCTCATCTTCGATGAAATGGGTCTGGTGCTTGATCATCTCGCAGCCTGCCCCGGCCGCCAGCCGCACCATCTCGCGCGCAACCTCAAGACTGCCGCCATGATTGATGCCGATCTCGGCTATGACCAGCGGCGGATGGGCGGGGCCGATTTTCCGGTGGGCAATCGTCATTTCCTGCATCGTGTACCGCCTTGTCCCCTGCCTTCGCCTGTCAGCCGCCAGCGCGGCCCAACCCGGGTTCGAGCAGTTGCCCATGCCCCCGGCTTTGTCAAGAAATCCGCCACGCTATCGCTTGCATCGGCGGCAGGTAAAACCGTCCGATGATGGCCAACATGACAAACGAAATTGGTCAATTTGGCCGCCCTGCTCCGCTGTCAGCTGCCATTCGCCAACTCCTCCAGCAGCCAGCCGCGAAAGGCGGCGATGGCCGGATGGCCGATCTTGTCGGGCGGCGTCACCAGGTGATAGGAACGCCGCGTGCGGATCGACAGATCAAAAAGCCGCACCAGCCGCCCCGATTGCATCGCCTCCTGACAGACGAATTCGTCCCCCATGGCGATGCCTTGCGAATTCATCGCCGCCGCATAGACCAGATGGATATCGGAAAAGACGATGCCGTGGTCAAGCTGCTCTGCCCGAAGGCCTGCCAGCGCGCGCCAGGCCTGCCAGTCGCTGTGATCATTCAGATGCAGAAGTTCGGCTTGCGGCAATTGTTCGGGCTGCACTTCGGCCCCGAGACGGTTCAGATAGGTGGGGCTGCAAAGGGGCGTAAACTCGACCTCCTTCAACAACTCGCAATTCATGTTCGGCACATCGCCATCAATGAAGGAAATAAAGAGATCCGCGTCGGTATTTGACAGATCGTCTAACCGCCGTGGCGTCACAAGGTTAAGGGATACATCGGGACAGGCGCTGCGAAAACGGCCGATCTTGGGGCAGAGCCAGCTAAAGGCGAAACCGGGCGTGCAGCTGACCAGAAGTGGCCCCGACGCGCCACGCCCGCCATTGCGCAGGGCCGAGCCGGATATCGCCGTCAGTGCCCGGCGGATGTCGCCCGCATAGGCCGCCCCCTGCGCCGTCAGGCTGATGCGCGTACCCTCGCGCCGGGTCAGGGCAAAGCCGAGGTCACGCTCCAACAGACGCAGCTGATGGCTGACGGCGCTGCGCGTCAGGTTCAACTCTTCCGCCGCCTGCCAGACCGTGCCATGGCGGGCAAAACTGTCCAGCGCCCGCAGAGCCTGGGTGGAGGGTATTCGCGCCATCTGGGCCTTTCCTGCTCGCGTCCCACCATACCAGTCTTGGCATCAAAGGTGAATGATATTTGTCATTAGCCGAAAAATCTTTCACTTGGCGGTGGCGCGCACCGGTTGTTATGATCGCCCCATGCACGATATACCACGCCCTGCCCTATCCGCCGCCCAGCACGATGCGCTGGCCGCCGTCGATTCCCGCGCGGGCGCGCTATCGGACTGGTGCGCGACAATCTTCGATTTCGGCGAAACCGCCTGGCGCGAATACCGCTCGGCTGAATGGTATGTGAAGCGGCTAAGGGCCGAGGGGTTCACGGTCGAGGAAGG
>JBARVM010000442.1:0-2067 GCA_049646265.1 Paracoccaceae bacterium | reverse complement strand
GAAAGGAATAGATCGACTGTTTGGCATCCCCCACCACGAAAATGCGACGCTCTGTGCCGCGGGCGCCATGGCCGGCGGTAAACTCGGCCGCCAGCGCCTCGATCACCCGCCATTGCGCCGGACTGGTATCCTGCGCCTCGTCCACCAATATCTGGTCAATGCCGCCATCCAGCCGGAACAGCACCCAGTCGGCCATTTCCCGCGCCGATAAAAGACGCCCTGCCCTGCTGATCAGATCCTCAAAATCGAGCAACCCGGAGGCCACCTTGCGCGCGATATAAAGGTCCAGGAACCGGTGGGCAAAATGGTGCAGGGCATAGGTCTTTTCCGCCTCGGCCAGCGCCAGCCGGGGGGTCCGCGCTGCCTCCACCCGCAGCATCAGCGCCTCCAGCGCGGGCATCGACGGTTCGCTTTCGCGCAAAGCTTTGGTTGGAAAACTGCCGACCTTGGCGGCAAAGGCTTTCTCTGCCTTCTCGCCAAAAAGAAAGATATCCTCCAACCCCTTCAACGTTTCGAGACTTGCAGGTGAAAAGGACAGGTCGGCCAGCTTTGCCCCCGCCTTGGCGTCGTTGGTACCGCTGGCCAAAAGCCGCGCGACAAGCGTTGTCATCAGGTCGGCTTCCGACCCGTCGAACACCTCCGCCAAGAGCCGCTCACGGGTCATGTCGGGCGGCAGACCAAACTGAGCTAGACAGTCCTGCCAGGAAATATCACTTTCAAAACAGTCTCTATTCTTGGCGATTTGCGCCAGAATGTTCGCCAGCGGCTCGCCGGAACCATTGCGCGCCAACCCGTCCACAGCGGCGACATCCACACCGGCTGCCATCTGATCGACGATCTCGCGGTGCAAAAGCGCCTCTCCATGTTCGTCGAGCTCGGTAAAGTTGGGCGACACGCCCGCCTCGATCGGAAAACGGCGCAGGATGGCGGCGCAAAAGGAATGGATGGTCTGGATTTTCAGTCCGCCCGGTGTCTCGATCGCCCGGGCAAAGAGCCGTCGGGCGCGGCGCAGCGTGTCTTCGTCGATCGGCCCCTCGATACCCAGCGCCGCCAAAGCGTCAAAAAGGGGCCGATCTTCCAGCATCGCCCATTCGCCAAGCCGCGCAAAAAGACGGTTCTGCATCTCGCTTGCCGCGGCCTTGGTGTAGGTCAAGCAGAGGATCTTTTGCGGTGCGGTTCCAGCCAAAAGCAGCCGCGCAACCCGGTCCGTCAACACCCTCGTTTTACCCGATCCGGCATTGGCCGAAAGCCAGGTCGAATGGGCCGGATCGGCGGCGCGATTCTGTGCGATGCTGGCGCTGTTCAACGTCATCCGACATCCTCCGGCTCGGCCGGATCACTGTCTTTCCACTCCCCCGCGCGGGCTAGATGATCATAGCTTCCCTCCAGCTCCTTCATATAAGCGGCGCGGCGCGATGTATAGCCTTTGGCCGGGTCGAAATAGCTGGCGATGAATTTTTCAAACCGCTCCCAATGCGCATCGAAATCTATTGAATCGCGCGAATAGCGCGCCACCTCACCAGCGCCGCCCAGCCGGATATAGGCAACTTCGCGCACCGGGCACGGATCGACCGTTGAAAATGCACCCCTTTCAGCCATCGCAGCCTCCAGGCTCAGCTGCTTGTCGAACAGCTTCAGTTGCTTTTCACTTGGCGGGATACCGGATTTGTAATCATAGACGATCAATTCACCCTCGTCTGTGAGGTCGATCCGATCCGGGCGCGCCGTCAGACGGAAGGGTACGGCGGCAAGGTCAATTGCACCCTCCCCCTCGACCAGAACCGGCATCGCGCGCTCTACCCGCTTCGCCTCGTCAGCGACAAACTTGTCGGCTATGGCCGCAATCCCGGCCAACCACAGGCGCTGGGTCGCGGGCCACGGGATGTCCGCGCTCAGGTGCCTTTCCGCCGCCACTAGAAGACGCTGTTTTGCGGCCTCTGGCGTCTCGGCCTCTGGCCGGGTCTTGGTGAATTCCTCGACAATCGCGTGCAGCACCTTGCCCCGGTCGCGCGCGTCCGCTTCATATGCCAATGGGTCCAGCGGACGTAACTTCAGAATATACTTGGC
>JBARVM010000441.1:0-3722 GCA_049646265.1 Paracoccaceae bacterium | reverse complement strand
CCGACGAGGAGGTCGATAATGTGGAGATCGCCTGAACCTCGCTTTGATGTTGCCTCGGCCATTTGTCAGGGCGGCCGCGACTACCAGGAGGATGCGATTGTCATCGACTTCCCGGCTGGTACGGATATCGGTGTCGCAGTTCTGGCAGATGGTATGGGCGGCCATGCGGCCGGTGACGTTGCCTCGAAGATTGTCGTCACCGAGGTGTTCAGCGATCTGAAGTTTGAAAGTGCGAACTTTTCCGAACGCGAAAATGAGATACCGAACTATCTGACCGTGGCAGCGGCGAACGCCAATACCAGCGTTCATCATTATGTGGCTGACCACCCAAGGACCCGTGGCATGGGCGCGACCCTTGTTGCGCTGGTCATGGTTGAGAACCGCATGTACTGGATGTCGATCGGGGATTCCCCGCTTTACCACATGCGGGGTGGCAAGCTGCGCCAGTTGAATGAAGACCATTCGATGGCCCCCCAGATCGACTTTATGGTGCGCTCAGGCATCATGGATGCGGAAACTGGCAAGAACCATCCCGATCGCAACTGCCTGACCTCGGTCATTCTGGGCGAGCGGGTGGCAAAGTCGGACTGCCCTGCCAAACCTTTCCATCTAGAGGTGGGTGATATCATTGTCGTGTCCAGCGACGGTTTGCAGTATCTCGAAGAGCAGAAGATCGAGCGGATCCTTTACAAATACCGCCGCCGCAAAAGCGCCGAGATCGCCGAGCATCTTTTGGCAGCGGTCAATGATCTGGCCGACCCCGATCAAGACAATGTCTCTTTCGCCGTTATCAAGCTGAACCATAACAAGCCTGTCGTACAGGTGGTTCGTCAGAAGCCGGTTGATCTTGTCGAAGTCGGTGCCAAGGGCGCTACCCGCGTGGTGCAAATGGACAATGAGCCAAGTGCCGAAGTTGCGGCTTTCAAGTTGTCGCCAGCAGCGCGCGTCGAAGATGACGTGGTCACGCCGATCAAATCCGCAGGCGGACGGAAGTAGTTGTGACCGGAAAGCCAGGGAATATAGCTGCTGAACAGTTGGATCGTGCCATAACCGATGGCACGATCCCAACAGCTGTAAAGGCACGGGCCGAAGCTATTCGCGACCGGTTGAATACGCCTGTCCGTGTGACCCTGATCGGCCTGCCCGGCTCGGGAAAATCCAGCCTTGCCAACCTGTTGCTCGGCAGCCAGGTGATTGACACCGATGTGCGGTTGCCGACAATTCAGATCAGACGGGGCGATGCGGCAAAGGCGATTTGCACCCTGCCTGACGGTAGCACCACTGATCTTGCGCAATTCGATCCGGGCGAAGTGGCGGCGCAAAACCCGATCTATGTAGAAGCAGAGCTGCCGCTGCCTGCATTGGGCAAGATCAGCCTGTTGGAAGTTGTGGCACCTGGTAGCACGGCGGAACTGTCGCGGGCGCTGACCTGGGCCGCTAGCCGCACGGATATCACCATCTGGTGCAGCCGAAATTTCGGCGGTGCCGAAATGGACATTTGGGACAGCGCCTCGGATGACGTGAAAGACCACGCTTTCTTGTTGTTGACGCGCGCTGATGAGCTGGCTGAGGCTGGACAACTGCAGGCCAGGATGGAAAATCTGCGCGCGCAGGTTGGTGACCAATTTAAGGATATCTTGCCGATTGCGACACTGCAGGCAATAGCCGCGCGGGGTGCCGATGGCTCTGTCGACAAGGACCAGATGACCAGAAGCGGCGGCAGGGCGCTGATCCAGGCGATCCTGCGGGAAGTTGACCTGGGCCTGCAGGCTGCCACTGATCAGGCAGAGTATCTGCTGCAGCGCTACAAACCGGCCCAAGCTACCCAAAAAGCGCCAGTAGCGGCAGAGAACGCACCTGAAATGGTGGAGGCTCCTCCACAGGTCCCAACCGAAGCCGCGTCTGACGCGCCCGCCGCATCCAAGCCTGTGGCGGTGGTTACCCTGCACCCGGCCACCCGCGCGGCATATGAGGCCGCGATTGACAGGCTTTCACGGACTGGGCAGCAGTTTGCCGAAGAACTTGACAGGAATGGCACGCTCGACGCCGAGCGGCTGATGGAAGAGACCGTCAATTCGGTACAGTGGCTTTGTGACTATCTCAGCGACAATTGCCCAGCCGACGACCCGACCCTTGCGCGCATGCGTGACACGGCCTTTGATGCCGCCGACCTGATGCAATTGATGCAGATGGAAAATGCAGCCTCCGCAACCTCCGATTCTTTAAGTGTTGTCATCCAACTTCGGCGTGAAATGGAAGCAGGTCTGGCCGCCTGAGCCGCATGCGATGCCCCGCACGCAATGGCATCATCAACCGACAGTTGCTGACCTAATGGTTAACGAACGGCCTAAAGGTTTCCAAAAGGTAAATAATTCAAGATTAGCGCGAATTACCGCCGCATTTTTGCCGCGGAATCCTGCTTCAACAAACTCTGGAACATACGGGAAGAGCCTCTGTTTGCGTCTGGTGCAGACTTTGCTTGGTCTTTCCAAGACGAGCCAAAGGATGATGTAGGTACGATGAGTAGTCTCACCAGTGACATTTCCAAGGACGAACGCGCGCCCGAAATGGCGTTCATGCAGGATGGTCTGGAACGGCTTGCGTCGCTGCGAACTGAATTGGATGAGCTGAAAGACACTCTGCTTGATATCGACGCGGCAAGCGGTGCCGAAGATGACAAGCTGGTTGGCAAAATCACTCATTTGCTGAAAGAGTTCGAACCCAGCATTACCATGATCGGTCAGATCAAGTCCGGCAAGACCTCGCTGGTGAATGCAATGGCCGGGCGGCCAGGCCTTTTGCCTGCCGACGTGAATCCATGGACCTCGGTCGTGACCTCGTTGCATCTCAACCTGCCGCGCGATGATGACGCGGCGGTGGCCTCGTTCCGGTTCTTTAACGCTGGAGAGTGGGAACATCTGGTGACCAACGGCGGACGTATGGGCGAGCTGTCGATGCGTGCCGGTGCAGACGAAGAGCTGCAGAAGGTTCACAAACAAGTCGCCGAGATGCGGGAAAAGACCCGCGCCCGACTAGGCCGGAAATTCGAGCTGCTGCTAGGGCAGCGCCATGACTACCGCTATCTCGATGACGAATTGATGCAGCGCTACGTCTGCCTCGGGGACGATTTCGAAGACCTGTCGCCCACCGATCAGCAGGGGCGCTTTGCGGATATCACAAAGTCTGCCGACCTTTATCTTTCGGCGCCGTCTATCCCGCTGCCGCTCTGTATCCGCGACACGCCCGGCGTAAATGACACGTTCATGATGCGCGAGCAGATTACCATCAAGGCGCTACGGGAAAGCCGGCTTTGCGTGGTTGTCCTGTCGGCGTCGCAGGCACTCAGCTCTGTCGATATGGGTTTGATCCGACTGATTTCCAATGTGAAGTCCGAAGGTATCGTGATCTTTGTCAACAGGATCGACGAACTGTCCGACCCGGCCAGCCAGTTGCCCGACATCCGCGATAGCATTGAGGCGACTCTGGCCAAGATGAATGGCCCGACGAAGCCCCGGATCGTCTTTGGTTCCGCCTATTGGGCCAATGCCGCGATCACCGGCGAACTTGACGCGCTTGTCGAGGACAGCGCAGCCGCTTTGCAGAATCTTGCGCGATCCCAAAAAGGAAGTCGTAAAATCGATCTGACCGATCCGGCAGAAGTCTGGAAACTTTCCGGCTTGCCAGAATTGTTCTCGGTCTTGTCCGAAAGGATTGTACAGGGG
>JBARVM010000440.1:0-1582 GCA_049646265.1 Paracoccaceae bacterium | reverse complement strand
GCGCCGACGTCACCCTCGCGGATGTCCTCCAGCACACCCTCTTCCAGCGCCCGCACTGCCTCCAGCACCTGCGCCATCATCAGCCGGTTCTGCACTTCCGTCAGTTCCGGCTGCTTCTTTGCCAGAGGATAGGCCTCTGCCAATCCCTCCCACAGGGCTTCGCGCTGACCCTTTTCGTCGTAACGGTAGAAACCGGCATTGGCCTTGCGCCCCAACCGGCCCGCGTCAGCCATGGCGAAAAGTACCTTGTCCACCGCGCCATCGGGATAGGCATCGCCCATCGCGGCCTTTGTCGCCTTGGCAATCTTCACGCCAAGATCGATCGAGGTTTCATCGACCAGCTGCAGCGGACCAAGCGGGAAACCTATCAGCTTCGCGGCATTTTCGATCAGCGCCGGGGCAACCCCTTCGGCAACCATGCGGATGCCTTCGTTGATGTAAGGAATGATGCAGCGGTTGGCATAGAAGAAACGTGCGTCATTGACCACGATCGGGGTCTTGCGGATCTGGCGCACGAAATCCAGCGCCTTGGCCACAGCTACATCGCCGGTCTCGCGGCCCTTGATGATCTCGACCAGCATCATCTTGTCGACTGGGCTGAAGAAATGGATGCCGATGAATTGCCCGGGCCGGGCCGAAGCCTTGGCAAGGTCAGAGATAGGCAGGGTCGAGGTATTGGTGGCAAAGACCGCCTCCTTGCCGATGACCGCTTCGGCCTTGGCCGTCACCTCGGCCTTGACAGCCATATCTTCAAAGACCGCCTCGACCACCAGATCGGCGCCTTTCAGCGCCGAATAATCGCTGGTGGCGGTGATACGGCCCAGCACTTCTGCCTTTTTCGCCTCTGTCACCTTGCCGCGCGCGATACCCTTGTCGAGGATGGCGGCGGAATGGCCCTTGCCCTTGTCGGCGGCAGCCTGGGTCGCGTCGATCAAGACCACCTCTATCCCGGCCAGCGCCGCGACATGGGCGATACCGGCACCCATCATCCCCGCGCCAAGCACGCCAAGTTTCGACACTTTCTGATCGGCGACATCGGGGCGGTTCGCGCCTTTTTCCAGCGCTTCCTTGTTGACAAACAAGGAACGGATCATCGCCGAGGAAGAGGGGTTCATCAAGACATTGGTGAACCAGCGTGTCTCGATCTTGATCGCGGTGTCAAAGGGTACCATGGCGCCCTCGTAAACCGCCGACAAAAGTGCCTTGGCAGCCGGATAGACCCCCATGGTCTTGCCATTGACCATGGCCGAGGCGCCGACAAAAGTCGGAAAGCCCGCGGGATGATAGGGCGTGCCGCCCGGCATCTTGTAACCCTTTTGATCCCAGGGTTTGACGATATCGGCATCGGTCGCCGACAGCACCCACTCCTTGGCCCGCGCCAGAAGCTGGTCGGGGGCGACCACCTCGTCGATGATCCCGGCGGCCTTGGCCTTGGCGGGCGACAACAGCTTGCCTTCCAGCAGGAAGGGGGCCGCGCCCATAGCGCCGAGCTTGCGCACCAGTCGCGTCGTGCCGCCTGCGCCCGGGAAGATGCCGACCAAAATCTCCGGCAGACCTATCTTGGCTGCGGGATTGTCGGCAG
>JBARVM010000439.1:0-3857 GCA_049646265.1 Paracoccaceae bacterium | reverse complement strand
CGGATATGGCGGCCCGGGTGCCCGCGGGGCTGGTAGCCGCCGCGCTGGCGCCCATCGACGATATCCGTGCAAGCGCTGATTATCGGCTGGCGGCGGCAGATCTGATGGTGCGCCGCTCTTTGCAGCGGCTGGGCGGGCAGGTGGCGCGGTGAGCCGGGTGACGCTATATCTCAACGGACGTTTGCAGGTGGCGGAGGCGGCACCGACGGAACGGCTGTCGGAGCTGTTGCGCGAAAGGTTCGGGCTGACCGGGACCAAGGTCGGGTGCGATGCGGGTGATTGCGGCGCCTGTACGGTGCTGGTGGACGGGCAGGCACGCTGCGCCTGCCTGACGGTCGCGGCGCAGGTGTCGGGCCGCAAGGTGACAACGGTAGAGGGGTTGGCAGATGCCGGTCTGGCACGGCTTCAGGCGGCTTTTCTGCGTCAAGGTGCGGCGCAGTGCGGGATCTGTACACCCGGCATGCTGATGGCGGCGGCGGCGCTTCTGGCCGATCAGCCCCGCCCCAGCGAGGCCGAGGTAGAAGCAGCACTTGGCGGGGTTCTCTGCCGCTGTACCGGCTATCGAAAGATCATCGCGGCGGTCTGTGACGCCTGGCAAGAGGATCAGCCAGAACAGCCAGCACCCGGCATCGGCAGCCGCACCCGGCGGCTGGACGGGCCGCCCAAGGTCGACGGGAGCGATCTTTTTGGCGCCGATCAGTGGCAGAGGGGCGGTCTCGTCCTGCGGGCGATTCGCTCGCCCTATGCGCGCGCCGAATTCGTCCTTGGCGATATTGCGGGCTGGAAGGCGGCGCGTCCGCATGTGGCAGCCGTCTTTACCGCCGCGGATATTCCCGGCCGCAACGCCTTTGGCGTCATTCCGGCGTTTGTCGACCAGCCGGTACTGGCCGAGACAGAGACGCGCTTCATAGGCGAGGCCGTGGCGCTTGTTGCTTTCGAGGATGAGGCGTCGGGCGCGGCCGCTGGCCATCAGCGCGACCTGTCAGACTTTCCCATCAGCTGGACTGAAAGGGTCGCGCTGACCGATCCTGCCACCGCCGCCGCCACATCGGCCAGACTGATCCATGCAACCCGGCCGGGCAATATCCTCATAGAAGGGTTCGTGCAGCGCGGCGACGCGGAGCGGGCGCTTGCAACCTCGGCCCACCGGGTGCAGGGCCATATCCGCACCGCCCATGTCGAACACGCCTATATAGAGCCCGAGGCGGGCAGCGCATGGCTGGAAGAGAGCGGCAGGCTGGTCATCCGCGCCTGTACGCAGGCGCCGGTGATGGACCGCGATGACACGGCGGCGGTTCTGGATATGGCGCCGGAGATGGTGCGCATTATCCCCTCTGCCGTGGGTGGCGGTTTCGGCTCCAAGCTTGATGTATCGCTGCAGCCGCTCCTGGGGCTTGCCGCACTTCGGACCGGGCGGCCGGTGCGCATGACCTATACGCGGCGCGACTCCATGCAATCGACGACCAAGCGCCATCCGGCTGACATGCGGCTGGAGATCGGTTGCGATGCGGCAGGCCGGATTACGGCGATGCGTTTTGATGGCGATTTTGATACAGGCCCCTATGCCAGTTGGGGCCCGACGGTTGCCAACCGCGTGCCGGTCCATGCCACCGGCCCCTATAGAACGCCGCATGTGACGGCCCGGGCGCGCGCCATTCACACGAACGGCCCCGTCTCGGGCGCCTTTCGCGGCTTTGGGGTGCCGCAGGCGGCGGTGGCACAGGAAACGCTTTATGATCAGCTTGCAGACAAATGCGGGCTGGACCGGCTCGAATTTCGGCTACGCAATGCCTATCGCACGGGCGATGTCTCCGCGACCGGGCAGCGGCTGGAGGGGGTTGGCATTCATGAATGCCTTAGCGCGCTCCGCCCGCACTGGGAACGGGCGCTGACCGATGCCGCCCACGCCAATGCCGCTGCGGCAGATGGCGCGGTTCGGCGCGGTGTCGGTGTAGCCTCCTGCTGGTATGGCTGTGGCAATACCTCTTTGCCGAACCCCTCGACGATCCGCGTGGGGCTGACGGCAGAGGGGCGGCTGGTGCTGCATCAGGGCGCGACCGATATCGGGCAGGGTGCCAATACGGTGATCACCCAGATCTGCGCCGAGGCCTTGGGCCTGCCGGTGGCCGATTTTACCCTTGTCGGTCCCGATACCGGCCTGACGCCAGATGCGGGCAAGACCTCTGCCTCGCGGCAGACCTATGTATCAGGCCGCGCGGCAGAGGCAGCGGGCCGGGCGCTGCGCGCCAGCATCCTGCGGCTGGGCAATTGGGGCGATGACAGTCGCCTGTATCTGGCCGGGGGGGCGGTACTGACCGGCGATGGCGGGCGCATCGAGCTTGGCACGTTGCCGGTCGGGCCGCATGGCTATGTGCTGATGGCCGAGGAAAGTTATGACCCGCCGACAGAGCCTTTGGATGCCAATGGGCAGGGCATTCCCTATGCGCTTTACGGCTATGGAGCGCAGCTGGTGGAATTGGCGGTGGACCGGGCGCTTGGCACGGTGAAGCTTTTGCATATCACCGCCGCCCATGATCTGGGGCGCACCATCAACCCGATGTTGGCCGAAGGGCAGATAGAAGGCGGCATTGCACAGGGTATCGGCATGGCCTTGATGGAGGAATATCTGCCCGGACGCACGGACAATCTGCATGATTATCTGATCCCGACCATTGGTGATGTCCCGCCCATTACCACAATCCTGATCGAGGTGCCGCATCCCGAAGGCCCCTTCGGCGCCAAGGGTCTGGGTGAACATGTGCTGATCCCCACGGCCCCGGCAATCCTGAATGCGGTGCGTCATGCGACGGGCGCCTGCCCAGACCGTCTGCCGCTTTTGCCGCACCGTTTGTTGGCGGCGCTGGGTGCCGGTCAAGATCGGGGGGGCAACTGATGGCCGCCAGGGACGCCACCAAGATACGCTGCGATGCCTGCCCGGTCATGTGCTATATCGCGCCCGGCCAGACCGGCGCCTGCGACCGCTACGGCAACGAGGACGGCCGGATCGTGCGGTCGGACCCGGTGACGATCCTGTCGCGCACCATTGCCGAGGGCGGGACGGTCATTCCCTTTGCCCAGCCCGACTGGGATGGAAGCTTCCTGCCGCCTGCTGATGCATTTGTCACCGGTATCGGAGCGGGCACCACCTATCCCGACTACAAACCCGCGCCCTTTATCGTCTCTTCCCGAGTGGATGGGGCCGATATGGTGACGGTGGTAACCGAGGCGATCTTTTCCTATTGCGGAGTCAAGGTGAAAATCGACACCGACCGCTTTTTGGGGCCCGAAGGCGCCACGGTGCGCGCGGCGGGCGAGGCGGTGGGCCATGTCACCACGGCCGAATATGGCAGCCAGATGCTGTCGCTTGGCGGTGTCCATCACCTGACCGGCGGCAGCAAGGCCGAGGGGCGGCTGACCTGCGCGGCGCTGCTGGCGCTTTGCAATGGCGAGGCGCAGGAACTGACCATCGATGGCGGTGCAACTCTGGTCGTGCAGGCCGGAAAGCCGCCCATCGTTGATGGCAAGCGCGAGGAACGGATGCGCGTCGGCTGCGGATCGGCGGCCATCGGCATGTTTGCCGCCCAATGGGTCGGGCTGGTGGACGAGGTGGTGGTGGTTGACGATCATATCACCGGGGTCGTCTCCGAACATCAGGCCGGCAAGGTGCTGGGCTGGGCGCCGACTGGCATCCGCATTCGCGGCCACAGATCGACGCCCGGTCGCTATTTCCGCGTCTCCGAACCCGGGCAGGGTTGGGGTGGCACCCGTCTGACCGACCCTTTGGCGATCCTTGCCCCGTGGGAGGCCAAGCGCGGCGCCCGGCCGGGGCTGACCCTCTTGATGATCTCGACCACGGG
>JBARVM010000438.1:0-2061 GCA_049646265.1 Paracoccaceae bacterium | reverse complement strand
GCATTGGGCAATCAGCGTGTCATCGTTTTCACCGATGAAGGCGAGCGCATTATGTCATGTGCCCGTGCGCATTTTCTTACTTTGGACAACCTGCTGATTCAGAAATATGGCGAAGAAAGACTCGCCGAACTTCAGAGCCTGTTGAGCTTCAATCCCAATGCAATTTGAATTCATATGTTTGACGGGTTTCTTGTACCGGGAATCGCCGAAAGCCGCCTTTCGCGCACACTCAATGAACGGAAACTTCGCCCTGATAGAAGGCGGTCGCTCCGTGATGTCACCGGCAGCGCCTCCCTTGCATCGCGCCACCGCATCAGCCAAGGATCGGGACCGAAAGGACCGCCCATGCCCGCCCCGCCCCCGCGCATCGATCTGACCGCCGAAGAGATCGCCAAGGTCGTCGCGGATTTCTACAGCGCCGTGCGCGGCCACCCGACCCTTGGCCCTGTCTTCGCTGCCCATGTCACCGACTGGCCCGCACATGAGGAAAAGATCGCCGGCTTCTGGCGCAATGCGATCCTTTTTGAGCGCAGCTACGATGGCAATCCCCTTGCGGTTCACAAGGCCGCGGGCAATGTCCGCCCCGGCATGTTCGACGCCTGGCTGGCGCTGTTCGACAGCACCCTTGCCCGCAACCTCCCTGCCGCGAAGGCGCGCCAATGGTCCGCCCTTGCCCACCGTATCGGCACCGGCCTGCGTTTCGGCCTGGTCGACCGCGAGACCCTGCCGGGCGGCATCCCGAAACTGCGTTGAGCCGCCTGGCAGGGCCCGGGTTTCTCATGTCTCACGCGGGGTGGACGACAATCTCTGCCTGCATCTTCGGATGAAAGCGGCAGATCACCTGATAGGTACCGGGCTTATCGAACACCACCTCGGCGCTTTCCCCCTTGCCGATCCGGCCAGTATCCCAGCCGCCCGCCTTGTCCGTCGCGGTATGGGGCGCGATGTCGTGATTGGTCCAGCGCACCCTGTCGCCTGCGCGGATCTCCAGCCGGTCGGGAACGAAGGCGAAGCTTTCGATCCCGGCCTCGACCAGATGCGGCCCGTCATGCGCCCGCGCGGGGCGCGCACCCATCGGCGCCACCAGCCCGGCCCCCATCAGGAGGCCGAACCGGCGTCGGGTCACATTGCTCAGGACGCGCATTGCAGCCCCGCGACCATTTCCTCGGCATGGCCTTCATGCACCTTGAAGGTCACCAGCGCATCGGAAAGCAGCGCTTTCAAGGGCTCAACCGTGGCCCAGGGAATGAACTTGCCCTCGACGGTCTGATTGACGACCTGATGATAACCAAGCTCATTCACGGCATAGGCGCAGTCGAAATCCTTGCCCGACAGGGTCAGGAATTCCGCCCGCTTGGCGGCAGCCCCCTCGACCAGCGCGCGGCTCAGGTCGTTGTTCTCGGGCGTGACATTCAGCTCGGTGATCAGTGCCACGGCCGCCTCGTTCACCGCCGTATGATCGCGGATCATGGTTTCGGCAAAGGCGCGCACCGCGTCATTTTCCGACACCGCTAGCGCCAGATGGGCATAGCGGATGTCAAGCTGCCCGGCCGTATAGGCGGTATGGGCGATCTGAAGGTCGTTCATCTGGTCCTGCGCCATGGCGGGACCGGCCACAAGCAGGGCGGCGATAAGGGTCGTGCGGATCATCTTGTCCTCCTGGGATCTGGTTGCACAGGCCACCATCAGGCGGCCTCGTGCAGAACCATGTGCCCTGTCGGGACGCAGGATCAATCGGGCGGAAGAAGAACGGGACGGGGTGCGAAACCTGCGGGACGATCGGCAAATTCCGGCCGCGCGGCGGCGGTATTCCGACGGCGCGAGGCCGAACTTTCCGGCAAAGGCGCGGGTGAAAGCGGCGGGCGAGGCATAGCCCGCCTTGCCCGCAATCTCCTGCACCGTCGATTGCGAACGTTCCAGCAGCGCCAGCGCCTTTTGCAGCCGCCAGTCCGACAGATAGGTCATTGGCCCCACACCGACGAGCTGGCTGAACCTCTCGGCAAAGCGCGAGCGTGACATGGCGACCTCGGAGGCGAGGCTTTCCACGGTCCAGCCCTTGTC
>JBARVM010000437.1:0-3368 GCA_049646265.1 Paracoccaceae bacterium | reverse complement strand
ACGCAATAGCGCGGTTTCTGTGGCTGTCGGTGCCGCGGGCGACCTGATCGCCGGGCAGATGACGGCGGCTGAACGCAGCGGTCTGGTCGATGCGGCAATCGCCGATGTCGAAGCAAAGATGCACTGATCCCGCCATTGGCGCGGTGAAAAAGATCAAGGCCGGGCGTTTGCCCGGCCTTTTTCATTCCTGCGGCACGTGGCATTTCAGCCCGTCGGGATGATCAGGATTTCCACCCGGCGGTTCTGCGCCTTGCCTGCATCTGTCATATTGGTGGCGACGGGCATATCTTCGCCCCGGCCATAAGGCACGACCCGACCGCCAGACACGCCCGCACCCACAAGGATGCGCGACACGGCCTGGGCGCGGCGCTGCGACAGGTCTTGGTTATAGGCGGCGCTGCCGGTGCTGTCGGTATGGCCGATCACCTCTACCCGCGTGTTGGGATAGCGGTTGAGACTGTCGGCGACGGTATAAAGATCATTCATGATACCTTGCTGCACCGCATCGCTGTCGGAGGCGAAGAGGATACCTTCGGGCATCACGACACGCAGTTGATTGCCTTCGTTGATGATCTGGATGCGGCTATCGACCTCTTGCGCCAGCTCCTTGGCCTGCGCGTCAAGTGACGAGCCGATCATGCCACCGGCAACACCGCCCAGAATCGCACCGCCGATGGCGCGATCCATCGTATGCTTGCCATTCTTGGCCGTCGAGGCGCCGAGAATGGCCCCCACGGCGGCACCGGCGATGGCGCTGTTCTTGGTATTGCGGTTAGGGTCCGCCGGATCATAAGGGTCGGGCGTACATGCCCCGACCAGAAAACTGCCCGCAATGGCGGCCAGTACGGTTATGCGCATTGTCATTTCTGCTTCCCTCAAAGGGCCCTTTTATCCGGGCCATTGCCTATCATAGCAGATGGGATCGCAGCCCCGACAGGGCAAGTCGCCGCGCCGTGAAGGCTGGGCGGGTTTTTGCCCAAATTATTGCGCGTTCATCGCAGCCACTTCGGCAGCATCGGCGCGCGCCGCCTCCCACGCCAGCATGGCGCGTTTGACCGGCAGGCCCCAGTGATAGCCGCCAAGCCCGCCGGATTTGCGCAAGGCCCGATGGCAGGGGATCAGAAAGCTGATCGGATTGCGGCCGACCGCCGTGCCGGTGGCGCGCACCGCCCTTGGGTTCCCCGCCGCCCTTGCCAGATCCGAATAGGTGGTGACATGACCCGAGGGGATGGAAAGCAGCGCCTCCCACACTTTGATCTGAAAGGGGGCGCCCATCAGATGGAGCGGCACCTCGCGCCCGCCGCCGCCCTTTGCAAAGGCCGCGTCGATCCAGGGCTGCAACGCTGCCCGGTCCTCCACATAGCGCGCCTTTGGCCAGCGGCCCGACAGGTCGGCGAAACTGTGGGCCCGGCCAAACTCCTCGCAAAACCCAAGCCCGGCCAACCCGCGATCGGTTGCCATAGCCAGACACTCGCCGAAGGGAGAGGCGAAATAGCCATAGCGCAGCGTCAGGCCCGCCCCGCCAAGGGCAAATTCGCCGGGGCTCATCGCCTCCCACCGCAGGAAAAGGTCATGCAGACGACCCGCCCCCGAAAGGCCGCTGGCCGCCGCCGTATCAAGCATCGTGGCGCGCGCCGCCAGCAACTCCTTGGCATGGCCAAGCGACAGATATTGCTGATAGCGCTTCGGCGAGACGCCGACCCAGGCGGAAAAGACCCTTTGGAAATGTCCCGGGCTCATCGACAGGCGCGCGGCAAGCGCCTCCAGCGACAGGGGCGCGGGGGCGGCGCGCTCAATCTCCGCAAGGGCGCGGGCGATCACACCGTAATGATAGTGGCTTTGTTCGTCTGTGGCGGTCATCTTATGCTCCTGTCCCGGCAATCTAGGCCCGGCAGGCCCGCCGCGCGACCCGGAAATTGCGCAAAGACAGCAGCTTTTGCTTGCCCCCTGCCTTTTGGCGCGGCATAGCCCTGTCATGGTGCATGTGCTGTCCTATCAACAGATCCACACGATATTCGAACGGTTTCAGCAGGCTGAGGCGGAACCGAAGGGCGAACTTTTCCACAGCAATGCCTATACGCTTTTGGTGGCCGTTGCCCTGTCGGCACAGGCGACCGATGCCGGGGTCAACCGGGCGACAGGACCGCTCTTTGCCATCGCCGATACGCCCGAAAAGATGCTGGCGCTGGGCGAGGCGGGGCTGACCGAACATATCAAGACCATTGGGCTTTTCCGGCAAAAGGCCAAGAATGTCATCCGCCTGAGCGAGATTCTGGTCGCGGATTACGGGGGCAAGGTGCCCTCCTCGCGCCGGGCGCTGCAATCCTTGCCCGGGGTTGGGCGCAAGACGGCCAATGTGGTGCTGAACATGTGGTTCCATCACCCCGCGCAGGCCGTCGATACCCATATTTTCCGCGTCGGCAACCGTACCGGCATCGCCCCCGGCAAGACGGTCGAGGCGGTTGAGCGGGCGGTAGAGGATAATATTCCAGTTGAATTTCAGCAGCATGCACATCACTGGCTGATCCTGCATGGTCGTTATGTCTGTACGGCGCGCGCGCCGAAATGCAAGGCCTGCCTGATCCGCGACATTTGCGAATATGAGGAGAAGAATTTGTGACGAAATATCAGGTTGTCGGCATCGGAAATGCCATTGTCGATGTGCTGACCCAGTGCGACGACGATTTTCTCGACTGGATGGGCATTGAAAAGGGCATCATGCAACTGGTCGACCGCGAGCGGGGCGAAACGCTCTTCGCCGCGATGAAGGAGCGCACCCAGGCGCCTGGCGGCTCGGTCGGCAATACTTTGGCCGGTCTTGGCAATATGGGGCTGAAGACCGCCTTTGTCGGCCGGGTCAAGGACGATGCGCTTGGCCGTTTCTACGCCAAGTCGCTGGAGGCAGAGGGCACGGATTTCCCCAACCCGCCCTCGGTAACGGCCGATCTGCCGACCTCGCGCAGCATGATCTTTGTCACGCCGGATGGCGAACGGTCGATGAACACCTATCTTGGCGCCGGCGCCGATTTCGGCCCTGCTGATCTGAATGCAGAGGTGGTCCGCCAAAGCGAATATCTGTTTCTCGAAGGGTACCTTTTCGACAAGGATCAGGGCAAACAGGCCTTTCAGGCTGCCGCCCGCGCCTGCCATGAGGGGGGCGGCAAGGCCGGTATTTCGCTGTCGGACCCTTTCTGCGTTGACCGGCATCGCAGCGATTTCCGCCGTCTGGTGCATGACGAGATGGATTTCGTCATCGGCAACGAACATGAATGGCAGTCGCTTTACCAGACAGACTCGCTGGAAGAGGCGCTTGCCTCGGCGCGCGGCGACTGCCCCTTGATCGTCTGCACCAGGTCGGGGGCCGATGT
>JBARVM010000436.1:0-8062 GCA_049646265.1 Paracoccaceae bacterium | reverse complement strand
TTGATACAACCCGAGGCTATCCTTTAACCTTTACAAGAGAGCGGCTGCAGGTTCGATGCAAATCGCACAGATAACAGCATGCCCCGCGAAACCGGCGACAGCTGGGCAACAATCCGCCAAAATTATTTTTATTGTTACGGCCTAAACGAGAAATTCCGATCGAGGGTCAGAAACAGGGCAGAGGAGTCTGCATTGCCCACGCCGGTCTCACTACGTTTACGCAATGTCACACCACCGGTCATCGACCAGCCATTGTTGATTGCACGGGAGTAGGATGCTGTCACGTTTGCAGTCTCGATGGTCGGGATGCCCAGGCTTGACCCTTCGCCCTGCGACTGGCCCCAGTTGAACCGCAGATCCACCAGGGATGTGGAGGTCAGTGCATAGCCATAACCAAGGCCGATCCGCGTATCCAGAATATCCTGATTTAGCCCATTGGTGCTACTGGACCGGTCGAGCGTCGCAGTGAAATTGCCATTGGCCAACTGCTTGTCATAGGTAAGCGAGCCGATGACCGAACTGTTGCTGGACTGCCCTTCAGTCACACCGAGGCTGGCTTTCAAGGACGAGGTGGCCCGCACGATATCGCGACCAAAAGTCAGGGTTGTCCGCAATCCATTCTGGTTGCGAGAGGAGGCAACCGTGCCGTAAATCTGCCCGTCGGGCAGCGCCTTTGTCAGCCCGACCGAGCCAACGAGACCCGAGGAACTGGCACCGGGGATCCCGAAAGTATCAACATCAGTAATGCCGACCATGGTGTCCAGCGTCAGCGTCTGATCCAACTCGTGCGTCAAACCTACCGCATATTCGCGGGTTCGGCGGTCAGTCGAAACCAGATCACTGGCCGAATAATCAGTCTGCGCAACGGACAGGCGCGCAGTTGTTATGGGGCTCAGATTAAGCCGGGCACCGATCTTTGCGTAATTGGTTTCAGTATCGAAAAGCGAAGGGGAAACTACGTTGCTGTAGTCTTGAGAAAAATGCCGAAGGCTGATGCTCAGACCCAGCGGCGCCGCAAGTCCGGTGTCATAACTTACGCCCAGGTTGGTTTCCCGCAGGTTCCCACCATTGGAGGTGAGTGTAGGGAAGATTAACGCTTCTTTCTCGACTGCGAATGGGTCAAGAAACTCGCGGTCAACATTGCGGTAACGACCGTCCAGCACCAGGCGGCTATTGTAACTATCTGTCTGATAACGAAAATTGACAATCTGGTCTTCGAACCCCTTGATGGAACGGCCAGGGATATCGGCCCAGCGCAAGACGCCCGAGGCACCGATCGTCAGTTGTGAGTTCTGTTGTATGCTGCTGAGGCCAAAGGTCAGCTTGCTGTCAGCAATGATCGACCGCCCCGGATTTCCGGGCGCTAGCGCAAAGTTGCTGTCAGCCTTCAAGCTGTTGGCAATGCCAAAATCGATTTGAAGCCCGCCCGTATTCGCGCCAATGCCTCCCTGCTGAGGGGAGGCAAAGGTTGGCCATAGGGTTGTGACTGTCGCGATTAATGCGATCTTGTTTCTTTTTCTGCCCACCCGAATTCCGCCTTTATTCGAAGAGTTTACGCTCCGGCACAATGATCACGTCACCCTGACGCAACACGATGATCGGCGCACTCGCTCCGCTTTGAACTGCCTTATAGTTATAGTTGTATACAGTTTCCCGCCCGGTATTGGAATCCGCTCTGCGCAACTGAATTCGTTTTGTTGCTGCAAAACGTGTCAAACCACCGGTTTCGGCAAGAAACTGCAGAAGCGTTGTTCCCTTGCGCACGTCGGTACGGCCGGGTTTGGCGACTTCGCCGACGGCATAGACAGATACGGTGCCATAGGCCTGAACATTTTGTGCGGCAAGGTTGGCTGAAGCTTGATCAATGGCGGTCGTAGTCGCATTCAACTGACCGACCGACAGGAAGATGGTTGGCGGCGCCGCGAACTTGGGGGCAAGCGCTGCGGAAATCGCGGCCTTCATCCCTTCGACGGTCTGACCTTTGGCCTTCATGGTTCCGACCAGCGGCAGGCTGACCGTCCCGTCCGGCAGCACCAGAAGCCCCCGGTTGAGCGAGGTATCTTCCAACACTTCCATGTTGAGAACATCACCGGCCTGAATCCGGTAGGAATTTGCGAAAGCGGCCGGGGCCAGGGCAATCGCGACGAAAAGAGCAAGAAGGGTTCTGAGCATTTTAGCACCCGCTGAAATTGAACTGGCGCTCAGGATAGTCAGAGCGCGAGGATTCTTCAAACATTACGCAAGCTTTTATTGTTTCAAAAGGCTTAACGATCATTCCGTGGTTGCGCGGCAACACCTTTGTGGCAACTATTCGGCAAAGCCGGCAGCTTTTAGCTTTTCCAGCTCATTTTGGGCGGAAATGGCAAAATCACGCGAATCGCCTTCAGCCAACAGTGCCAAAGTGGCCACAAACTTTTCTGCCGCGGATTTGTTTTGCCCCAGCGCCAGATAGGTCATCGCCAAATGGTATTGAACCTGCGGGTCATCGACCATGCTGGCCGCCGCCTTTTCAAGTTCGCCCAGCGCCTCGTCATACTTACCGGTCTTGTATGCGATCCACCCGTAGGTGTCCTGGTAGGCCGGCACGGTGCTGCCCCGCAGACGTTTGGCGATCAGCTCGGCCCTTTGCAGGCTTTCTGGGTCGGTATGGTAGCTTGACAACAGACTGGCGAGGTTATTGGCAACAATCGGATTTGTGGAATTTTCCGAGTAGAGGCTTTCATAGATCGCAATTGCGCCTTCGATGTCGCCTTTACCTTCCAACAGACCCGCTTTGGCCCAGCTGAGCGTGGCAGAGCCAGGCACCTTCGTCAGCCCCTCTTCCACGACAGCCTCGGCATCCGCGGCACGCGCCGGATCGGACGCGAGCGTCCGGAACAGTGTCATCCAAACATCTTCGCGCGTAGGCTCACTGGCCGCGACTTCGCGTAGAAGCTTTTCCGCCTCTGCTATGTCGCCGGTCGCCGAAAACACGGATCCGACCACAAACCGGACATTCGGATCATCCGGCTGGGCTTTCAACATCTGGTTGGCATAGGCTTTCGCCTCGGTCGTCCGGCCATTAGCCAGATGGTTTTTCAACACGGCAATCTTGGCATCCAGCCCGGCATTGTCACCCGCTGCCAATTGCTCCAGATAGCTTGTTGCTTCTTCCGATTTCTTCTGGCCTTCCAGAATGGCCGTGCGCAGGGCCGCAATCGTACCTTGCAACTTGTCATCCTTCAGTGCCTCAAGTTCGCGCACAACTGCATCGGCGCGCGGCCAGTCCTTCAATTCCGAATAAATCTGGCCGAGCGGGATCAGCAGGTTGGCATTTGCCGGGGACAGGCGCAGAGAATCGATCAGCAGCGATTCCGCCGCCACCAGCTTCCCTTCCATTGCCAGAACTTGTGCATATTGCAGGGTCTCGTTCGGCGCCCGGCCCGAAGCTTCGACCGCACGCGACAACATCTCGCGCATGAGGTCGCGGTTGCCGTCACGCTCATAGGCCTGCGCCAGAATGATCATCAGGGCGGAGTCGCGCGGATTCTGGTCGATGGCATCACGCAAGAGGGTGATCGCGTCGCCCACCTCATCATCAAGGATCAGCCATGTTGCCTTCAGTTTGACAGCATCCACCTGACCGGAATCCTTTGACAGGATATCCTCTACAAGGGCGCGAGAGGCGACATTGTTGCCGACTGCCATCTGCATGCGCGCCAGGCCGACCTTGATCTTCTGAATTTCGTCCGGCGCGGTAGCGGATTTGAGGATATCCTGCATTTCCGCAATCGCGCCTTCTTTGTCGCCGCGATCAAAGATAAAACCTGCCCTCGCCGCGCGGAAAACATTGACGGATTTGCCGGCGGCTATAGCTTTGTCCAGCTCAGCCACAGCCGCATCGGCCGATCGATACTCCCCAAGAAAGCGAATGAGGCTGGTAACGGCATCATCGCTATCCGGCCGCTTCGCAACCTCGGCACGCAGATAGGCCTCTGCTTTGTCCAGCTCGGCGCGCGAAAGATACCAGCGCAACAGCGCGTCACGCATCTCCGGCGCGTCCTCAAACAGCTCTGCCATTTCGATCAGGCCGCGTTCGACCGCAGCGTCATCACCTAGAGCGGCGTTAACCGACAGCCGTTGGGCATAAAATATCCGTTCGGTCGGGGCCGTTTTGATCGCACGGTTCAATTCTTCCAAAGCATCGGTCAATGCCTGAGCGCGGATCAGATCGTCGATGACAACCTTGTAAAGACGCAGGTTTTCTGGCGCAACCTTGCGTAGTTCCTGCGCCTCATCCACGCTTTCCGCAGCTTTATCAGCTGCGTCATTCTCGATGGCCTGCCCATAGTCGGTCAGGATCTTGACCGTTTTCAGGTTTACGTCATCGGGCACCTTTGCCAGGGCAAGGGTCACATATTTTTCAGCTTCGCCCCATTGGGCATTATCAGACGCCATTTCGGCCAGCGCAGTCAGAGCCTCCAAATCGTCAGGATATTGTTCAACCAGCCGCAGATACTGGCTGTAAGATTCGCCAAAATTACCACGTGCCCTTTCTGCTCTGGCATAGGCCGAGCGCGCATCGTGATGCTGGCCGTTAAGCTTGAAAACATTACGGAATTCAACCAAAGCGCGATCCACATCGCCCGCCTCGAGATATTCCAATCCGGACTTGTAGTGGCGCTCTGCCCGTTCAACGGACGTGTCACAGCCCGCCATAAACAAGAGCGCCGAGACCATGATTGCTGCGACTGGATTTACACCCCGCATGTCAGCACCCTGCTTTCGCATTAAGGATGGCAAGCTCGTCCCCCAACGACGGGGTTGCTGACGGCTTCGAGTGATCCGGCGTTCCTTCTAACATCAATATCCCGTTCCGCGTGCAACCGTTCCAACTGTACGGACCAAAATCGCAATATCAACCGAAAGGCTCAGCTGCGCGTCATAAACTGCATCCAGCTCCGCCCGTTTTTCAAATGCGCTCTCATTCCGGTCCGAGATCTGCCAGATACCGGTGACGCCAGGACGGACACCATAGTAGGCGTCCCCATGATACATGCTCCTTTGTGACGGCATCATCGGACGCGGGCCAACAAGTGACATATCGCCCTTGAAAACGTTCCAGATCTGCGGCAGCTCGTCCAACGAGGTCTTCCGCAACCATTTTCCCAACCAGGTAACCCTTGGGTCCCTTTTCAACTTCTGGGTTTCGTTCCATTCCGCCCGTGCTGCGGCGTTGCTGGACAGATAGGTTTCTAGCCTTTGGTCCGCGTCATCTACCATGGTCCTAAGCTTGTACATCCTGAAGGTACGGCCAAACATCCCAACGCGATCGCTGGCGTAAAAAGGCTGGGTCCCGCACAGAAGCAACAAGATCGCAAGGAGTAGCGTCACGGGTAGAGCTACTGTGCCAATCAGGCTGGCGATAGCAAGGTCAAACACGCGCTTGAAATGGTTTCGATAAAGGCCTGCTTGCGGGTCGATCACAACCAGTCCCGCCTGCATTTGCGCATGATCTGTCCCACTAAAATTCTTTTCGACTTGCATTGTCATCTGGTGGCTTTTCCAGCGGTGCACAAGGGCTCGATTTCGCTCGAAAGCGGGCTTATCTGGCTAGCAAGCACAGTCCGTTCGCTCATTCCAACTGACACCAAACTGTCTTTCGTCATATCGCACACTTATCACATTCGATCACTACGCTTCTGGACGCCCTAGCAAGACATTGCCTGCTCGGCACTTGCATCCAGCTGATTTATCACCGATTTGATAGGAAAGCCGATAAAAACCCGCGGATAGCGTCCGGATAGGAAACAATGATGGCGACAAAATGGCGTTTTCCGTTGAACTGCACCTAAGTCGCACAAATGTGGCCGAATCGTGGGAATAGAACCAAAACTATTGTAGATCAGGTGCCGGGCCGCCATGAAGTTGCCGAACTCTATGTGCAAGAACTGCAAAGGATGAATCGTTTCTGGCAACGGTGAGTTTCCGTTTTTGTCATGCGAACGAGATGATGGTTGGACGAGTAGGATGAATAAGGTCGTGGAGACCAGGATTGATGACGGCGGAAATGTCGGCTTTTACATGGAATTCTTCGGATTCCATGAACGGCCCTTTACGCTTGTTCCAGATCCTGACTTTCTATTCTGGTCGGCACAGCACCGACGCGCCTATTCGGTTCTGGAATTTGGCATCCTGTCGCGCGCGCCCATCACACTGGTCACTGGCGGCGTCGGCTGCGGCAAGACTACCCTGTTGCGAGAGCTGCTGCGGCAATTTGGCGCGAAGGTCACCGTTGGGCTGATCTCCAACGCCCAGGGCGGGCGCGGTGAGTTGATCCAGTGGGTCTTGAATTCGCTTGGCGTGCGCTTCAACCCGGCGGTTGGCTATGTTCCACTGTTCCAGCAGCTGCAGGATTTTCTGATTGATGAATATGCGGCTGGCCGCCGCGTTGTCCTGATATTCGACGAGGCGCAAAACCTTTCACCCGAAAGTCTCGAAGAGCTTCGCATGCTGACCAATATCAATTCAGGCAAGGACGAGGTTATCCAGCTTGTACTGGTCGGGCAGCCGGAACTGCGCGAAATGGTGTTGGACCCTTCGCTGCGGCAGCTTGCCCAGCGGATTGCAGCCTCGTTCCACCTGTCGCCATTGGACGAAAAAGCTGTGACGGATCTGATCGCCTATCGACTGCGGGCCGCTGGTGGCAGTGGCAACGAGATTACAGCCGGTGCGGCGCGTCTTGTTCACAAGGCAACCTACGGCGTGCCGCGGCTTGTCAATCAGCTATGCGATATGGCGCTCCTTTACGCTTGGAGTACGGACCATCCTCAGGTCGATGAACAGGTAGTGCAGTCGGTTCTGGAAGACGGCGTATTTTTTGCGGCCCAGATCGCCGCGGAAGAAGAGAAACAAAAATGAATCTTGATCTAAAGTTCCTGTTTGCAGTTTTTCTGCGCCGGTTGCCGATTTTTGTAGTCACTTTCGCGACTGTAGCTGCGGCGGCCCTTGCGGCCGCAATGCTGTTGCCGACTGTCTATTCCGCTTCGTCCTTGCTGATGGTCGAATCCTCGCAGATCCCCGGTGCCTTGATGGCGCCGACGGTTCAGGCCGCCGCGCTGGAAAAGCTGCAGACCATGGAAAACCGACTGATGACGCGGGCGAACCTTCTGGACATCGCCAATCGGTTGAAGGTTTTCAAAGATATTGACCGCATGACCCCCGACGAAATCATACAGGGCATGCGCGACAATACGACCATCTGGAAAAGCGCCAATCGCGGCGAAGCAACAATGATGAGTTTGGCATTTGATGCGAGTAACGGGCGCGTCGCCGCAGGTGTCGTCAATGAATATGTCACTATTATTCTGAAAGACGACATCGATTTGCGCACACGGTCTGCCGAAGGCACGGTCGATTTCTTCGATCAGGAGGTCAAGCGGCTTGGCGCCGAGCTGGATGAGATGAGCGCCAAGATTTTGGAGTTTCAGAACAAGAATTCCGATGCGTTGCCTTCGACACTGTCTTTCCGCATGAGCCAGCAAAATTCGCTTCAGGCCAAGCTGGACTCTGTTGAATTGAACATCTCAACACTCAAAGACCAGCGCGAACGGCTTGTGTCGATCTACAACAGCACGGGGCAAGTCTCGCAAAGTACAAGCGCAATGACGCCCGAGGCACAACAGCTTGCATCGCTGAACGATCAGTTGACCCAGTCATTGGCCATCCTGTCGCCGACCCATCCCCGGATCAAGATCTTACAGGCCCAGATCGATCAGCTAGAGGTTATCGTCAAGTCGCAAGCCTCAGCCTCTGGCGCGGTCCCGACGGACTCGACCTCGACGATTTTCGACATCCAGATCGCAGACCTAGACGTGCAGATCGAAGCGGCGGAAAAGGTGCGCGATCAGGTGCAAAGCCAGATGGCGGCGCTTCAGGAAACGATTGACCGCACCCCGGCGAACCAGATCGCGGTGGATGCCCTGACCCGCGACTATGCCAATATTCAACAGGAATATAATAACGCGGTCAGCAATCAGGGTTCCGCCGCTGCTGCCGAGCGGATCGAGATCCTGTCCAAGGG